>JACRIK010000031.1 GCA_016235865.1 Planctomycetota bacterium
ACGGGACTGGAAAATCCACAACACCCGTCATCTGAAGAAAAGGGTATAGGCAATAGCGTTGAAGGCGCAAAGGCCGGGACATTAACCTGGGAATTAGAGTCCCTGGACGCGCCAAGAACGTTCTTTTTTACCTCTTCAAAGTTCATAGCCGTCGATGCAGGCAACCATCCCCATATTGCCTATGGAGACGACCACCTCTATTATGCATACCATGATGGCGCCTCATGGCATTATGAGACGGCTGACTCGTCATTAGATGTAGGCCTGGGTGCATCCTTAGCGCTAGACACGTCGGGTCACGCCCACATCAGCTATCAGGATTATGAAAACCGGGACCTTAAATACGCCACCAATGTATCCGGGTCATGGGTAACGACTACGGTGGATAGTTATGGATGGGTAGGCTTTACAAGCTCGATAGCAATAGACACCTCTGGCCATGCCCACATCAGCTATTTTGATGAAGCCAACTATGACCTCAAGTACGCAACCAACGCCTCCGGATTGTGGGCCACAACTACGGTAGACAGTGGATATGTACACTTTCATAATTCTATAGCGGTAGACTCCGCCGGTCACGCGCACATCAGCTATGAAGATGGGAACCTGGGCCTCGGGTATGCCACCAATGCATCCGGGACGTGGATTGCAACTACGGTGGACAGTGGATTTGATATAGGTGATTGGAGTTCCATAGCGATAGACACCTCAGGCCATGCCCACATCAGCTATGAGGATTGGACGAACGGACATCTCAAATACGCCACTAATGTGTCCGGGTCGTGGGTAACCGCTACAATAGACATAGACAGTGAAGAAGGCGTAGGCTGGTCTACCTCCCTGGCGTTAGACGCCTCCGGTAGTGTGCACATCAGCTACGGTAGCGGTGACGCCATCAAGTACGCCACCAATGTATCCGGGTCGTGGGTAATAACTACGGTGAGCAGTAATGAAGGCCTGTTCGGGTATACCTCCCTGGCGTTAGACACCACGGGACATGCCCACATTGGCTATTTTGTGTATCCCAACGGGGAACTTAAATACGCCACCAATACCTCCGGCTCGTGGATAACGACGACGGCAGATAAGTGGAAAGGGGCGGGCGGGTTTACCTCCCTGGCGCTAGACGCCTCCGGCCATACCCATATCAGCTATCAGGGTTATAGTTATACCTATTGCGACCTCATGTATACCACCAATGCATCCGGGTCGTGGGTAACGACTACGGTAGACAGCAGTGGGAATGTCGGGTATGGTTGCTCATTAGCGTTAGACGCATCGGGTCATGCCCACATCAGCTATCTTGATTATACCAATGCTAATTTCGACCTCAAGTATGCCACCAATGCATCCGGAACGTGGGTAACTACCACGGTGGACAGTGATGGAGACGTAGGCAGTGATAGCTCCCTGGCGTTAGACGCATCGGGATATGCGCACATCAGCTACCGTGATTACGGGAACGCAGCCCTCAAATACGCCACCAATGTCTCCGGGTCGTGGGTAACAACGACGGTGGACAGTAACGGAGACGTAGGCCGGTATACCTCCCTTGCATTAGACACAAAAGACAAGGCGCACATCAGCTATCTAGACGCGTATAACACGGCGCTCAAGTATGCCACCAACGCATCAGGGACGTGGGTAACGACGTTGGTAGATAACAGTGGAAATGTAGGCTATGATACCTCCCTGGCGCTGGACTCAAAGGGCAAGGCACACATCACCTATAACGATGAGTATAATAGCGACCTCCGGTACGCCACCAACAAATCAGGGCATTGGATTACGGATGCGGTAGCAACGGAAGGGGAAATAGGCTGGTATACCTCCCTGGCGTTGGACGCGTCAGACAAGGTGCACGTCAGCCATTTTGATGTTCACTACGGCGACCTCAAATACACCACCAATGCCTCCGGGCGGTGGGTAACAACTACGGTGGATAGTAACGGAGACGTAGGAGGGTTTAACTCCATAGGGGTAGACGCGTCGGGCAGGGTACACATCGGCTATTCCGATGAAACCCTCCGTGACCTCAAATACGCCACCAGTATTCATACACCAACGGTAATAACGAAGCTCGCCACAAATGTTACCAGCGCCTCGGCAAGGCTGCACGCAACGATAAACGCAAGACGCCTGCAAACACAGGCTTGGTTTGAATGGGGACTGCACCCCGGTGGCCCCTATGGCTGGGCATCTCCCAAGAAGACGTTTAGCGGAGAAACAAACCTGAAGTATAGCTATAACGCACAGGGATTAACAAAAAACATAACGTATTATTACCGCGTGGCTGCGGAAAACGAAGATGGCCTTTCGTATGGCGACGAGGTGTCGTTTGAAACAAAGTAGGGCAGGCATTGCCTGCCTTCCATGTGTGCTTTCACCGCATTCCCAAGCCCCGGCCCCGGCTTGGGAATGCGCCTGTCCCGGAAACCCCTGCTTCTTTTCTTCCCGGTAGGACAAGCGTCCCCGCTTGTCATAACAAAATTCCTTATTCAGGGGGAACAAGGAAAATTCGTAATGTCAACCGGGGACGGTTGACCTACCATAATATTGAACAAGGAATAACGAACGCCGAAGGATAAG
>JACRIK010000032.1 GCA_016235865.1 Planctomycetota bacterium
ACTCCGAGGTTTCCTGGGCCGAGCCGGGGAGGGTCACCATGTTCAAATGACCATAATTGTCATAGCCATAGCCCGTGTACCGGGTAAGGGCGTTCTGCGGATCATGGACATCTTCTTCTATGCGCCGTCCTTCGCTATCGTAGGAATAGCTGATGGCGTTTCCCAGACTGTCCGTTATCCTGGCGATCTGGTCCGCGGGTGAATAGCTGTAACTGATCACGCGGTTACCGGGCTGGGTAATGGTCTGCATCTGCCCGGCACTGTTGTAGGCATATGAAGTGGTCAGTCCCGCCGTGGTTGTTGAAACCAAAAGGCCGCTGCCGTTATACGCCCGAGTTGTTACGATGCCGTTCGGGTCGGTAATAGTCTCTGCCTGGCCGAAGGCGTTATAATTACTGTAGATGGTGGCATGCCCCAGCGCATCCGTCACGGTCTGCAGATTGCCCCGATTATTGCCCTGACTTGAATCGTTCGGGTAGTATGAAAAGTTCACCACATCGCTTGCATCGGTGCGCGGCCCGTCTATCGAGGTGATCTGGCCGTAGGTGTTATAGGTATACAGGATTGTAGCACTGATCGCCGTGGTTCCGGAATAGCCGCTCTGCTGCCGGCTGATCATATTGCCGTTTGCATCATAGGTCATGGTGGTGACCGCGTTCTGGCCGGAGTTGGCAACGGATGGTTTGGTGATGGTGGCAACCTGATTGGTTACCGGGTCGTAGGTCTTGGTGGTGATACTGGTCAGAGGGGTACCTACCGCCTTGGTAACACTGGTTGTATTGCCGATTTCATCATAGACATAGGTGGTCTTTACGCCGCTGGCATCGGTAGCTTCGGTGATCTGCATCCTGTTGTCATAGAGATATTTCGTATCGGATGTCGATCCGCAGGAGCTGCAGCCGGGGCCAGTCATGGAGCTGACCCTGGCAACACCTTGAAAAGCTTCCAATTGGTATGTGGTAGCAACCCCCAAACTGTTTGTGATTACCCGTTTATAATTGCTCTGGTAAGCGATGGTGATGGCTTCGGAACCATTGGTAAGGGAAGAGGAGATGACCCGGTCCATAATATCATAGCCGATGGTCTGGGTACGGACATTGTTCTCGTCGATGACACCTGTAAGGTTATGGATATCATTCGTATCTTCATAAAGATAACGGATGACGCCACCATCCGGCTTGGTGACCGATGTCAGGTTCTTTTTGGAATCGTAGCCATAAGTAAATGTGCCGATCGGGCTTGACAGTGTTGCCAGCAGGGAGTCTGCATTATACTGCAAGATCAGGCTCCGGCCGAATCCGTCCGAGATGGTACGAAGAAAGTCGCCATCATAGCTGAGGGTAATGCTGTTATTATTTCGATCACGCTTTTCAATCAGGCGACCATCGCTATTGAAGAAAAGTCGGGTATTATCCGGTTTAGTCAGGGTATAGCCGTTTTCTGTCTCGGTAAGAACGGTCTTTTTTCCGATTTCATTGATCCAGGTATTGTTCCCCTGAGAAGCAAAGTGAACTATTTGGCCGTCGAACTGATTGTAGATGGCCAGACCGAGGCTATTCTCGAAGCTCAGTCTGTCGTTCCAGGAAAAGGTCCAGCCGAATCCCGGGATGGAATTATCGATAGTTTTGCTGTTGTAGTAACGGGAAAACTGCAGGGTGGAGGCCGGGCCTGCCAAAGAAACATCGTTCTGATGAAAAGACTTGTTTCCTGTCGAGAAGTTGACGCCATGCCGGGAGACATAGGGAATATTCGAGGCGGATGCAACAGAAACAAGGAGCAGAACACTGAACAGTACTGGAAGAACGCGTAACGATTTCATGGGTGTTGATTTCCTGAACGTTGGTCTTGTATGGGGTTGTTTCTCATTACTTTTATTGCAGTTATCGCAGCCCGTTGCCTCATGGACACGTACTATCTGGAAACGCTCCATTACTAATCACAGTGGCAGTAGCACCATTGGCAGCAGTTGCCACGACTTTAATTAAGAACTCACGCTTTCCCCAGGTAGACCGAGATAAGCGAGAGCCCGTAAAATCGGAGTACTTCCAGCTAATTGTTTTTCCTTCGTAGGATTTTGAACCTTGTAGCGAGAAAGACGGCGATTGCGCATCAGGGGCCAAGTAAAGCGCGAGTGTGCCCTCATACCCGGCAATGTTTTCTTTAAAAAGGACAGTACCGAATATATCTATTGTATTATCAGGGAAATTTTCTGTTCCCAGAATCGTCGGTGCCGGCGTGTTGTCAATGGTAAATGGATAATCTTTGAATTTATTCGTACCATTGGCAGCCGTGGCACTCACACGAAGGGTGTGATTGCCCTGTGGCATCGTCCCTGCGTTGAGCTTCGAACCAACGATTTCTTCCCAGGTCCAGTCAGTGGGGGCAGACCCTTCATAGTGCTTATACCCGTAACATGAAAAACCCCCAGTATTGTA
>JACRIK010000033.1 GCA_016235865.1 Planctomycetota bacterium
CCGGAATGGTCAAGGCGCCGGAGGAATATCCGTATTCCAGCGCCCGGGCGCATATCACCGGCGTGCCGGACGAGGTGCTGAGCGATGAATTAATTACTGAAGACGGCAGGTCGAGTTATATAGAGTTCGTCAAGGCGCCGAGCCCGTGGGGTGGACGGGGACAGACCACATATTTTATAATGCTTGTTTTTCTTGACATTCAAGGCGCTCTTTGACAAAATTGAGGTTATGCCAAGGATTGCCAGAGTCGTCGCAGTTCATTTTCCTCATCATATCATTCAACGAGGCAATAATCGGGAAAAAATATTCTTTGCCGAAGTTACCAGAAGAAAATATCTGGACTGGCTCAAGGAATATGCCCAAGCCCAAGGCGTCAAAATACTGGCCTATTGCCTGATGACCAACCATATTCACCTCCTTGTCAAACCGGACAAACGGGAGTCGCTGGCCAAGATGATGCAGGGGTTGAATGTCTCTTATACGAGATACATCAATAAGAGATATGGGCGCACCGGACGATTACTTGAAGGCCGGTATCATTCGTGTATAATAGACGAGGAGCCGTATTTATGGGCCGTGGCACGGTACATAGAACAAAATCCCTTAAGGGCCGGAATGGTCAAGGCGGTGGAGGATTATCCGTATTCCAGCGCCCGGGCTCATATAACCGGCGGGTCGGACGAGGTGCTGAGCGATGAATTAATTACTGAAGACGGCAGGCCGAGTTATATAGAGTTCGTCAAGGCGCCAAGCCCGAAAAGGGAGATAGAACGGATAAGAATTACGACCAAGCGGGGGATGCCATTAGGTGGCGATATCTTTGTAGAGCGCCTGGAGCGCCGGCTAAAACGGCGTTTTACGAAGAAGAAGTCCGGTAGGCCGCGGAAATAAAGGGAAAGAAAATATGTGGTCTGTCCCCGTGGAACATAACTGGCGAGCCAAACGAGGCGCTGAGCGATGAATTAATCACTGAAGATGGCAGGCCGAGTTATATAGAGTTCGTCAAGGCGCCGATTCCGAAAAGGGAGATAGAACGGATAAGGATTACAACCAAGCGGGGGATGCCATTAGGCGGCGATATCTTTGTAGAGCGCCTGGAGCGCCGGCTAAAACGGCGTTTTGGGAAGAAGAAGTCAGGTAGGCCGCATAAATAAAGGGAAAGAAAATATGTGGTCTGTCCCCGTGGAATATAGAGTTCGTCAAGGCGCCGAGCCCGAAAAGGGAGATAGAACGGATAAGAATTACGACCAAGCGGGGGATGCCATTAGGTGGCGATATCTTTGTAGAGCGCCTGGAGCGCCGGCTAAAACGGCGTTTTAGAAAGAAAAAGTCCGGTAGGCCGCATAAATAAAGGGAAAGAAAATATGTGGTCTGTCCCACGAGACTGTGTACGAGATGCGTATACAAAAGGTGCTGGAGTTAATTATCCGCGCCGCCCCGCAAGTTTTTGGGGTATAACTATACCTTTTATAGATAGTTGGTCACCTCCACAAGCTAATGAGCTTGCCGATCCAAATAACAAAATAGATAATCTAAAAGTTATTCCGGAAAATGAAGCTAAGCCCGGTGATATAGTTGCTTTCCCAGCGGTAGATGGTTCAGGACATTCAGGGATTTATATAGGAAATGGGTTAATGGTATCTGCCAGCTCTCGTCTTAATCGGGTGGCAGTTACATCAGTAGCAGCTTCGAAGAGTGGACCACAGCACAACCGGGTAACTTATAGAAGATATACAGGAGGAAAGTAAAAATGAAAGTAAGGAAGAAAATGAAAATAATTATAATTGTTGCAATAGTTTTTGTATTATTGTTATTGGTAATGTTTTTTCAATACTTACGAATTAATCGGCCATATCGTATTGCTAACGCATTCCTGAACCTGGTTAAAAGGGGAGAATATGAAGATGCGTTAAAAATGTGTGATAAGACCATTGTTTCTTCGCTACTAGATAAAAATGGCAAGATAATTGGCATGCATTCTGTCTGGGATGAGGGTTATTCATATGATTGTTACTTTAATGATTTGAAAGATAAGGAAACACCTCGTCTTGGAGAATTAAAGTGGTATATATATATAAAAGAAATTTCCCCAAGAAGATTAATGCCTCTCGATGGTGGATACTATTTTGTAATAGAAGGAAGTACAATAAAATTTATTGATAGGAAGTTCTAATCCGAACAGCATAAGGGCTCGCATCGCAAGTGGCCTAAGCGGGACAGGCCACATATTTTGTAATGCTTGATTTGCTTGACTTAGAAACTAATGTTTTCTAAAATTGAACATGGTAATAAGGGTGTTAAAGAAGATGCTATTTTTATACCACAACGTCATCAACCCCAACAAAATAGCGGATGTAATCCGGGATAATCCGGGGACACAATACTAGTTAATTTCTTGCAGGCATTCTGATGATAATGTTCTGGTTCTGCGGGACAGACCACAGATTTTGTAATGGGCTATTTTGCTGCGATACAAGGCGGCGTTTGTAAAAAGTAGAGTTCGGAGGACACCATACTGAATTATTGAATTGAGTATGGTGTCCCCCGAATTTGCGTGGTGTCCCCCGAATTTGCGTCCCCCGAATTCCCCGAATTAATTCAACTAACCAAATTCTCAGCAATTTTTATTAAAAACATAGTCCATTCTTTCTCTAGGCCGGGCGTGTTACACCTGCCAGGAGAGCGTATATCATCTGCCCGGAGAGCATATACCACCTGAATGGGGAGCATATAACAACCACCAGTGGAGCGTGTATCACCTGCCAAGGGAGCGTGTATCACCTCCCAAGGGCGCGTATTCAACCTGCCAGGGGTGCGTGTATTACCTACCGGAGGCGCGCGTATCACCTGCCAGGGGCGCGCATATCATCTATCAGGGGTGCGTCTACCACCTGCCAGGGGCGCGTATGTCATCTGCCAGGGGTGCGTGTATCACCTGCCAGGGGAGCGAATTACACCTGTTAGGGGCGCGGATGACACCTGTCCGGGGCGCGTTTGTCACACGCCGGGTGAATTCATACCACAGTTCCAAGGGGCGCATACCACCCGGCAGCCGGGCGTAACATACCCCCCGGGGGGGCGGTATGGTATCCCCCCTGGGGGATAATGCGGCCCATACCCCCACCTTTTTTTAGGCACAAAATAATCAAAATTATCATTTTCTTAGAACCTTTTGCCTTATTTAGGCGTTTATATATATGGCTGAAAACCCTTGATTTTAGCGGGAAAAATTGGATTTGATGCAGTTTTTTGGGGGTCTGGAACATTCTATATTATAGAGAGGAAGACCCCTTTGTCCCTATGGGACAAGGGATAACTCGCTGTAACGAGCAAGCTCTAACAGCGAGTAAACATTCTATATTATGCCCCGACGAGTAATCGGGATAAGAGGCTGTAACATTCCGCCCTTAAGGCGGTATTAACAGCCTCTAAGAGGAAACCCCATACCTGCCCTATGGGGTTTTGGTCCTCGGCGCAGGGGTGGTTTTGCTGTGCTCATAAACTCGGCATTACCGCCCCTGGCCTTATAACAGGTAGGAGTATGCCTGCAGAGCATAACGACATACCCCCATCCGGGAAGGAAGGATGTTATGAAAGGCGATAAGTTTGACGATGAAGATGCGTCCTATACCGAGAAATTCGATAACCTGTGCTTTGACAAGGGCGGGCAAAAGCCCGCTGATATTAACGGCAAATCCTCACCTAAGGACCGGTTCCTGCTCCTGATTGACTGCCTGTTGCCAATCCTGCGCCGGAAATTCACCCAGGACGAGATTGACTTTATGCTGGCTTACCGGGCCAACCGGGGCGACCGGTATCTTACCGCCAATGCCATGGATATCGCGCCCAAGACCGTGGATGGCCACCGCACCTGCATAATGAAAAAGATACACAAGCTCTCCCGGGTGCTTATCAGGTTCCTCGGCCTGGGCAACGATTCAAATACCTAATCCCTCCGGGCTAAAATGCTTAAACCATAAGCACTTCAAAATATTCCTAATATTTTAACCCCTTATCAATCAATCCGTTACAGAATCGTCATTTCCCGGAAATGCTTAAACCATAGGAAAACCTACACTATCCCTATAGAGGGCAAAGATGGCTCTCGATTGACCCCGCAATGCTGCGGGGCCTAACTCGCCCGTACGGGCGTCTAAGAAAAGGATGGTGCGATATGAACACTACTGTGACCGCGACAGCGAAAACAAGAAAACATGCGGATGGGATGACGAAAGCGCTCCCCGACAAAAACTGTCGGGATAAGAGCCAGTATGTCGCTGGCGCTTCGACTGGCTCTAAAGAGTTCATTGAGGAGCAGCTCTACCAGCCGGCCCTAGCCGGGGCGTTTCAGCAGGAATTCAACTTCGTCAAGGCCTGCATCCCGGAACTGAAGCCATACCAAACACCGGCCGACTTTATGCGGGCCATGTGGCGGGACAAATCCCTGTGCGAGAAACTGGTTCGGCTGTTGGAGGCGTTGTGGAAGTCGGACTTTGCCCGGCGTCCGGCCTTGGGCCTGGTCCTGATGCTGGCTCTGAGACGCAAGAACGTCATGGCCGGAGATGATTACTGGGGCGATTACTTCATCGGCCTAGCAGAGGGCAAGGACGGTGTGCCATGCGAAGAATAATATTATTGGTTTTGGGGTGCGCGCTGTGCGTCGTGGGTCTTGCGTCTTGGGTCTTAACTCAGGACGCCCAACGCATAACGCAGGACGTGGTTATCGTCAAGGCGGGCCAGCCCAGACATCCGTATCAAGATGAATACGAGCGGATGCTATATCCAACGGTGAGGATAAGTTCACCGGCCGGGACCGGGAGCGGGGTGATATTCACCACAAAGCACACAAAGGACACAAAGGAAGAAATATATATTTTAACGGCTTGTCATGTTGTAGAGAACGAAACGACCGTTAGTATAGAATTATATAACGCAACAGTCATCACCGGAATGGTAGTAGTTACGGATACGGTCAAAGACTTGGCGTTAATACGAATTAATAGAGATTGCTTCGCTGACGCTCGCAATGACATTGTTGTATATTCCGCACAATTAGCACCCACGAACTACAAGCCGTATTTGTTTACGCCCGTCTGGACCGTAGGTTGTTCGCTCGGTTTAAAACCCCGCCCTTCTTTTGGCCACCTTAGTGCTCTTTGTGACCTTTGTGGTGAGAACTGGGAAATATCTGCCCCGGTTCTGCCAGGGAATTCGGGAGGACCTGTTTACGACGCACGCACATTTGAAGTAATTGGCATTGCGGTCTGGGTCAAGACCTGCCAAGGGCAACTCGTTACCACTATGGCTGGGATAGTGCCAATCAATCAAATCTATGAGTTTTTGGAAGGTTACAAGAGGTTACAATAGGTTACAAATAGTTACATGAGGTTACCGTAACATTCTGTAACATCCTGTAACTTCTCGTAACTTTCTATCAACTGTTTATGCAATACGAGATGCCTGATACATTTGCGCAGTGTATCGGAAGTATTGCCAGATGATAGATGTAACTTGCCTTGCGAGGGGGTGATTAAGATGGCAGACCAAATAGTTCTAGACCTCAAGATAACCGTTCCGACGATTCTTGGGCCGGCCGGGGATATGCCCGACAGGTGGGTTGAGGGAATGCTAAACAACGCCGAACGGCTGTATGACCGGTGGCAAGAGGTGATTTCCGATGAAGGCAAATTCCAGTCCATACTGGCGGAAATCTCCAGCCAGAAATGGCGCAAGATGGTCGACCCGGCATTCGTGTCCGAGGCGGGCAAGAGCCGGGACAATATCGTCCGGTTCCAGTACAAGAAACTGACCGAGGCCTTCGATAAGCTGATGGAAAAATACCAAAAGGCATTTGCCACAGTGGACGGGGTGTTCGGCAAAAACTTCAAGGACAACGTTACCAGCGCCAAAGACCGATGGGCCAATGCGATGGCTAACGGCACGCTCCGGCTGACCGGCGATAAGGTGCGCGGACGGGTGGTGACCCAGATGGGTTACTGGCTGACCGGCGACCCCAAGGCCAACCGGTTCTCAGACCACGTCGAGGTTATCTCAGGCGGACCGTATGATTTCACCAAGTCCGGACTGCGCAAGCAGTTCCGCTCGGCGATTACTAACCTGCTGATTTCAGCCGGTATGTATATCCTCAAAGCGGATATGGAGGCAGGCGAGATGACGGCCCAAAACGCCCGATTGGTGGATACGGCGAATTCTTTTAGGATTCCGGCCGTGAAACCTTTCGTGGCAGGCGGCGGGGCGACCGATTCGCTGCTCGAATACGAGTATGCGGATCCTGAGCTTAAGTTACATGCGAGAATCGTGTTAGTCTAAGTTTTAGATTACGCGGTCTCTGCGCAGTAGCTGGAGTTCGCTCCTGGAGTATGAGTATTCCGACCCGGAACTCAAGCTTCATGCACGGATAGTGCTGGTGTAGTGTGTGGGTAGCGTGAGTGGGGATGAGTGCACCATCCCCCGACCGCGCGTTAGGATAATGAATACCCCGCAATTCTGCGGGGTCTAAGAGCCAGTAAGTCGCTTTGCTTCAACTGGCTCTAAGAGGATAAATTTATGGCATACAGAAGAAATTATTTTGCGGACGGACAAGTTACGACACCCCAGATTACGCCTGAGGCGGTGACCGAGGATAAGATTGCGGATAACGCCGTTACATCCGCCAAGATTAAGGATGAGACCATTACCGGGGCCGATATCGGTGCCGGTCAGGTCCAGACCCAGGATATTGCCGATAAGGCAATTACCGCGGCTAAATTGGGCGATGATGTTACACTAACACCGTTGCCGGATAATGCGGTTTCAACCGCCAAGATACAGGATGGCGCAGTAGTCAGTAGTAAGTTGCCAGTAGGCAGTGTAATTGCTGATAAGATTGCCTCCGGCGCGGTGACTTCCATTAAGATTGTCAACGGGGCTGTGACGGCTGAGAAACTCGGGCCTGATGTGGTTATCGGCGCCCTGGGCAACGGGGCGGTTACTGCCGATAAGATAGCGGACGGCGCTGTTACAGAACTTAAGCTGGCTATAAATTCGGTGACCGCGGCCAAGATAAAAACCGGCGCAGTCGGCTCATCTGAATTGGCTACAAATTCTGTCATTACCACCAAGATAGCGGCTGGCGCAGTGACTACTGATAAGATACTTGATGCGAGTGTCACCCAGGCCAAACTGGCTCCGGGCGTGGGCGGCGGAGATACGTTGACGATGCTTCCCGCGCCGGTAACGGCCCTGGACCTGGCCGGGATTACCGGGACAACTCAACCGGCGACTGTGGACCTGTCCGCGATTATTCCGCTCAATACCAAAGGCGTTATCGTGTCAATCGCCTGTATCAACCAGAGTTATACGGACGGCGGGATGATGGCCTACATCTACCAACAGGTCGGCGCGGAATATGCCTTGCAAGTGATGGCACCCGCGGTTAATGCGCCGGGGATTAGTAACGGAGGCGCTGTCCTGATGCCGGTGGCATCGGATAGGACCCTGACCTGGATTGCTTATGTGGCTGGAAATAATTCAACCGAGTTGGTGATTTACATTTTGGGCTACGTTGTGTAACCACAGATGCAGGATGCAGGATACCGGATAATCAAACACGAATGGGACGCAGATAAACGCAGAGGCACGCAGATAATCCGGTAAATCTGTCAAATCCGCGTAATCTGCGTTCTATTCGTTTAGATTTCTTCGCGGTCAATTCGTGTTATCTCTTTTTCCTTGATAAGTATTTTCTTTGGGTTATAATAACCCTCAATGAAGAATTTCCGGAATATCGGTATTATCGCCCATATTGACGCGGGTAAGACCACACTGACCGAGCGCATCCTGTTCTACACCGGCAAGGAGCATACCATCGGACAGGTGGATGACGGCACCGCCACGATGGACTGGATGGAGGAGGAGCAGAAACGGGGCATTACCATCACCAGCGCGGCCACCACCACCTACTGGACGCCCAAGATTACCCGCATACCGAATTCTGAACCCAAGTACCGCTTTAATATTATCGATACGCCGGGACACGTGGATTTCACGGCCGAGGTGGAGCGCTCGCTGCGCGTCCTGGACGGCGCTATCGGCGTGTTCTGCGGCGTGGGCGGCGTCGAGGCCCAGTCCGAGACCGTCTGGCATCAGGCCAACCGTTACCATATTCCCCGCCTGGCCTTTGTCAATAAATTAGACCGGGTCGGTTCGGATTTCTTTATGGTCATTGACCAGATGTCCAAAAAGCTCCATACCATTCCGATGCCGATTCAGATTCCGCTGGGCAGGGAAAAGGATTTTACCGGCGTGATTGATTTGGTCCAGATGAAGGCGATTATCTTCGAGGAAATCCCGGACGAGGAGGCCAAGAGTTTCCGGATAGCCGATATCCCGGCCGAGTATTCCGAGCAGGCCAAGGAATACCGGCATAAACTAATCGAGGCGCTGGCAGACAAGGACGAGTCGCTGGTCGAGTCGTATTTGAGCGGCGCTGAGATAAATATTAATACCCTGATTACCGCCATCCGCAAGGTGACTCTGTCCGGCAAGGTCACGCCGGTCTTATGCGGCACGGCGCTGCAGAATATCGGGGTCCAGCCGGTCTTGGACGCCATCTGCGCCTATCTGCCCAGCCCGCTCGACCTGTTGCCCGAGGAAGGCATTAATCCGGACGTAAACAAACCGGCCCAGCGCAGGCATTCGGCGGACGAGTATTTTTCCGGCCTGGTATTCAAGTCAGCCACGGACCGGCACGGCGAGCTGTCATACCTGCGGATTTATTCCGGCAAGCTGGACGAGGGCGCGACTATTTATAATCCCCGGATAGACAAGCGCGAGCGCATCAATAAGATTTTCCTGATGCACGCCAACCAGCGCGACCAGCTCAAGACCGCGTCGGCCGGCGAGATTATCGCGGTTATCGGCCTGAGAAACACGGCCACCGGAGACACCATCTGCGACCCGAAGCATCCGATTGTCTATGAGCGGATGACATTCCCTGAACCGGTGGTGGCTATGGCCATCGAGCCGAAATCATCGGCCGACCGGGAAAAGCTGTCCGACGCGCTGGGCAAGCTGGCGCACGACGACCCGACCTTCCAGGTCAAGACCGACGAGGAGACGGCCCAGACCATTATTTCCGGGATGGGCGAACTTCATCTGGAAATCATCAAGAACCGGATACTCAAGGAATATAATGTGGCGGCCAATGTCGGCGCGCCCCAGGTGGCTTATAAGGAGACCATCACCGGCGCTATCCAGGGCGAGGGCACCTTCAACCGCAAGATCGGCGAGAAGGAACACTACGCCCATATCAGCGTGTCACTGGAGCCGGACCGGGCGCATCTGCAACCCTCTATTCAGAACCTGATTCTGGAAAAGATACCCAAACAGTTCCTGCCTTTTATCACTGAGAGCATCAAGAGCAGTTTATTATCCGGGCCGATTGCCGGATATCCGCTGATATACCTCAAGGCGACGATTACCGGCGGTTCGTTCGACTCGGCCAAATCCACGGACGTGGCATTCAGCGCGGCGGCGTCGCTGGCGGTCTGCGACGCGCTCAACAAGGCCAAGAGCATTACTTTGGAGCCGATTATGAAGTTCGAGATAATCATACCGGAGAAGAATATGGGCGACGTGATTAATGACCTGAACATGCGCCGGGGCGTGATTGAATCGATTGACGACTCGGGCGCGATGAAGCGGATTCACGGCAAGATACCGATTGCCGAGACCTTCGGATACGCCACGGTGATACGGTCCATTACCAGCGGCCTGGGTTCGTATAATCTGGAGCCGGCTGATTACCGCGAAGCGCCGAAGAAATAGAAACCACAGATTGCACAGATTTCGCAGATTATGAAGGAATTGAAAGATTGTTCCAGAGAAGAGTTGATTGGCCTGTTGGAAGACGCGGCCAAAAACTGGCTGGCCCACGACGGCCTGTGGTTCCAGCAGGTGGAGCAGGCGCTCGGGCTGGACAAGGCCATTGAAATGGATACGGCTTGCTGGTCTAAATTCAGCGTCATCGAGGCCGAACGGATAATGAAGCGCCATAATATCAAACCGGGCGGCGGGATTCCATCGTTGGTTCAGGCGCTCCAGTTCCGGCTCTACGCCTACATTAATAAGCAGGAGGTTGTAGAGGTCACGGACCAGCGCTGTGTATTCCGGATGAACACCTGCCGGGTGCAGGAGACACGGGAGCGTAAGAAGATGCCGGCATTCCCGTGCAAGCCGGTCGGAATAGTGGAATACACCAACTTTGCCAAGGCCATAGACCCGCGGATAAAAACCCGATGCATCACCTGCCCGCCCGACCAGCATTCACCGGAATGCTGGTGTTCATGGGAATTCAGTATTGATTGATATTTTATGCCGGAACCGCCGGGATTCCATACCTGTAAAAATCACTTGACAGAATAATGTTATTTTCCTAATATCCACTGCAGTATGAGCGGCGAGACATTAAGAATCAGGCAGTTCCATACCGAGGATGAGTTTCGGGCCTGGTGGGAAAGCACGGAGATTATCCAGCTGCGCCAGGGTTCTTCAGGCGAACTGGAATCGCTCAAATCGCATCCCTGGATAAAGCCCTGGCTGGACAAGATGCCCGGTCAAGGGCCGGCAACCGCCGCGCCGACGGTCCAGGCGCCGGCCCTGTCCGGCGAGCAATTCGGCAAGTATACGGTGGAGCGGAAACTGGGCCAGGGCGGGATGGGCGCGGTCTACCTGGCGTTTGACACGGTCTTGAAGCGCCGGGTGGCGCTGAAAGTCATGTCCGGCGAGGATGCCGATTCGCGGGAGCGGTTCCTGCGCGAGGCCCAGGCCTCGGCCAAGCTGCGCCATCCGCACATCATCCAGGTCTTTGAAATCGGCACCGAGGGCCGGTATCATTATTTCACCATGGAATATATCGAGGGCGGCTCGCTCCATGATTTAATCGGCAGCGGCGCCAGCCCGCGCCAGATTGCCGAGATTGTCGCCAAGATTGCCTCGGCCCTGCATTACGCCCACAGCCAGCAGCTGGTGCACCGCGACATCAAGCCGGCCAATATCCTGATAGACCAGAAAGGCGAGCCGTACCTGACCGATTTCGGGCTGGCCAAGGAGCTGACCGGCCTGGACCGGGCGCTGACCATGAGCGGGATGGTGGTGGGCACGCCCGATTATATGTCACCGGAACAGGCCAAGGGCGACAAGGATAAGATGGACAGCCGGAGCGACATATTTTCTCTGGGCGCCACGCTCTACCATTCCCTGACCGGGAGACTGCCGTTCCAGGGCAAGGAACTTTACGAGGTGATGGAGAAGGTGGTGCATTACGACCCGGCGCCGCCCACCCGGCTGGTCCGCAACCTGGCCCGCGACATCGAGACCATCTGCCTGAAGTGCCTGGAGAAGGAGCCGACCAGCCGCTACCAGACCGGACAGGAACTGTCCGACGATTTACTCAGGTTCGTCCGGGGCGAGCTGATTATGGCCCGGCCCAGCGGGCTGGTTACGATGGTATACAAGAAAGCGGCCAAGAACAAGATAGCCAGTTTGGCCATTGCCGGGGCTTTGGCGGTACTGATAGCGGTCGGCGCCTGGCTGATGATTTCGTCCGCCCGTAATAAGGAACTGGTGGTGAAATACCGGCTGGAGGCCGAGGAATTATACCGCCGGAACGATTATAACGAGGCGAAGGTCCGGGCCAGCAAAGCGCTGGCGCTTTTGCCCGATGACCGGGCGATGCAGGATTTAATCATTAAATGCGACGAAGTCCTGAATGAAAACGAGGCGCAGGCCAAGAAGGCCAGGGATGCCCGGGACCGGGCCCGGGGCGTTTTAGGACGGATGAAAAGCATGGACAAGCCCATAGCCGACGACCGGATAAAGGTGGCCGAGGATGCCCTGAAGATAGACCCGGGATTTGACGAGGCCTGGATGACGCTGGGCTACGCCTACATGGATAAGGTGGATTTTTACAAGGCCGAGCAGGCGTTTGGCAAGGCAATCGAGTCCAACCCCCAACTGGCTTACGCCTATTACGAGCTGGCGCTAATTTCGCGCGACATACGCAAGAACAACAAAAAAGCATTGGCTGATTTCGGCAAGGTGATTGAATTCGACCCGGGCAGCCATATCGGATATTTTGCCAAGGGCATCATAGAATACCAGCAGGGCCATATCGACGAGGCCATAAAATGTTTTGGCGAGGCCGTCCGGCAGAAGCGGGATTATGCCGAGGCGTATGAGAACCTGGCCGTGGCGAAGAGCGATAAGGGCGATACCGAAGGCGCGCTAAAGGATTATGAAAAGGCGATACAATTGAAGCCGGGCTATGCGGACGCCTATTACAACCGCGGGACGACGGAGTATAATAAAGGCGACCTGGCCGGCGCGCTCAAGGATTTTGACAAGGCCATAGAATTGGGGCGAGACGATAAAAATATTGACGCCTATTACAGCCGCGGGCTGACAAAATACAAACAGGGCGACAGCGAAGGCGCGCTCAGGGATTTTGATAAGGTGATAGAACTCGACCCGGAGCATTCCAACGCCTATATCTGGCGCGGGTTTTCCCGGGAGAAAAAGGGGGACGCCGGCGGGGCCATGGACGATTATAACCGGGCGGTTGAGCTTAACGCCGGCGATAATATCGTGTATTATAACCGGGGGGCGCTTAAATACAACCGGGACGATATCGAAGGCGCGATGGAGGACTTTGAGGTCTCCATCCGGATTAACCCGAATTATGCCCAGGCATATTGCAAGCGCGGAATTATCAAAAAAGACCGGGGCGATATCGAAGGCGCCATTGCGGATTATGACCGGGCCATCCGGCTCAATCCCGACCTGGCGGTGGCATATAACAGCCGGGGCCTGGCCAGGCTGGTCCGGAGGGATATTGAGGATGCGCTTAAGGATTTTAATATGGCCATTCAGCTCAATCCGGAAGACGCGGTTGCCTATACCAGCCGCGGCAATATCAGGGATATGAAAAATGATTCAGCCGGCGCGCTTGAGGATTATAACAAATCCATCGAGATTAATCCGAATTACGCCAATGCTTATTTCAACCGCGGGGTGACCAGGGCCGACAGAGGCGATATCGAGGGGGCAATGAAGGATTATGACCGGGCCATCGAACTCGACCCGAAGGACGCCCGGGCGTATTACAGCCGGGGAATCAGCAAATACGACCTGAAGGACGCCAAGGGCGCGCTTAAGGATTACGACAAGGCTATCGAGTTCAATCCTGAGTATGGCGAGGCGTATTATAACCGGGGGGTGGTCAGGAGTCGTAAGGGTGACGCGGACGGCGCCATAAAGGACTTCACCAACGCCATCCGGATTAACCCGAATCGGGCCGACGCCTATATGAGCCGGGGCATAGCCCGGGAAAAGAAGCTGGATATAAACGGCGCCATAGACGACTACGGCAAGGCCATCCAGCTTGAGCCGGGCAATGCCGGGGCGTATAACAATCGGGGAATGGCCAAAGCCAACAAGGGAGACGCCAAAGGCGCCATAAATGATTTTGACAAGGCCGTGGAACTCAAACCAGATTATGCCGAGGCGTATCACAGCCGCGGGGTGGTAAAGTATAACAGCGGAGATGTCGCAGGCGCCGTAAAGGATTTTACCAGGGCCGTAGAAATCAGGCCTGATTATGCACGGGCATATTATTACCGCGGAGTGGCATTGAACGCCCAACAGAAATACGACCCGGCGCTGGCGGACTTCGAAAAGGTATTGGAATTGGATTCAGGCTCGGAACTCAAGGTAAAGGCCAGAGAGATGATAGAGAGGATAAAAGGAAAACAGGGTAAATAGCGGCAGGAGTCTGCCCGTTGCCTGAACCTTAGATATTTTATGCCAGAACTGCCGGAAGTAGAAACGGTTTGCCGGGGGTTGCGCAAGTATGCGCTGGGTCTGAGGATTAAGGATGTCCGGGTCAGCCTGCCCAAGATTATCAATGTTCCGGTAGGACAATTCCGCAGACATCTTATCGGCGCCACGATTAAGGACGTGCAACGCCGGGCCAAGACCATTAATATCAGGTTTTCCAATGGCTACTGGCTGGTGGTTCATCTTAAGATGTCCGGCCAGCTGCTCTATCTGTCCAAGGCCGAACCTATTAGGAAACATACCCATGTCATCTTTGGCTTGAGCAATGGTGATACTTTGCGGTTTTGGGACCAGCGCCAGTTCGGGTATGTGCGCCTGTTTGACGGCCCGGGCCGGGACCGGTTTATGGCCGAGCTGGATTTCGGGCCTGAGCCACTGGAAAAGGGTTTTACCCTGGAGCGTTTCAGGAGGATGCTGGCAACCAAGCCCAGAGCGCGTATTAAGCCGCTCCTGATGGACCAGACCTTTATCAGCGGCATCGGCAATCTCTATGCGGACGAGATTCTGTTTTACGCGAGGATTCATCCGCTCACCCGGGTCAAGGCAGTAAGAGACCTGCAAATTAAGAAGATTTTCCAGGGCATCAAGCAGATACTGGCCTTAGGCGTCAAGAAGCGGGGCAGTTCCATCGAGTTATATGTGGATGTGGAGGGCAAGCCGGGCGGGTTTGTGCCGTATATCAAGGCCTACGGCCGGGACGGTCAGGCCTGTGTCCGTTGTAAAACACCGATTCAGCGGATAAAGATCGGCGCGCGCAGCGCCTCGTTCTGCCCTAAATGCCAGAAGATATAGTTTTACCACAAAGACACCAAGGCGCGAAGAATACGAAGAGAACACGAATTTTACGAATAATACCGAATCAAACGAATAGGAATTACAGATTTATATTTTAGTATAATTTTATTGACTAATCTTTGAGTGAAGAGTAGAAATACCAGTAATTATTAACGCCCGAAATATATCCGTATCAGGGTATTAACACAACAGAAACGGAGTTGCAAATGAGACGATTAATAGTATTTTTAGCGTTGTTTTTATTCATCAGCGCGCCGGTGGCGCAGGTTTTAATGGCCCAGGATGCGGAAGGCGACGTGCAATTCAAAACGCTCTACCGGCAGGGGATTGATTTGGTCAAGCGGGGCAAATACCAGGACGCCTACGTGTCTTTTGAGAAGGCGCTGCAATTAAGCCCGTCATCGGACCTGGTGCGTTTTATGATTCAGGAGACCGGCGACCTGATAATCAAGGAGATGATGAGCAATCCTGATTTGAAGCAGACGGCTTTGCGGATTCTGGAACTGGGTAAAGGCGCCTTCCAGCGCTATGTCCGTTCCCCAGAACAGATTCAGGCCATTGTGGCCCAGCTGGAGGGGTCCTTTGATAAGAAGTGGGAGGCCATCAATACGCTGGCGGCCATCGGCCAGCGGGCCGCGCCGTTCCTGATTGAGCAATTGGGTGATAAGTCGGACACGAAACGCACCGCCATGATGATGGCATTGGAGAAGATTGGCAATGAAGCGGTCTTGCCGATGATAGAGGCGCTCCAGAGCAAAAATATGCTGGTCCGGCAGAACGCGGCCATTGTCCTGGGCGTTATCCGGGATGACCGGGCATTGCCGGAATTAAAACGGGTTTACGAGGACGAGAAGGAATCTCCCGAGGTCAGGCGGCTGGTAGCCGATGCCCTGAAGAAGATAGCCCGGGTCGAACCGGACAAGTTAAAACCGGCCAAGGAATGTTATTACGAGCTGGCCGAGAAATATTATTACAACCACCCGTCGGTGATGGTGAATTTCTACGGCGAATTCATCTTCTGGCGCTGGAACAAGGAAACCGACACCCTGGCGCTCAGGGAGGTGCCGGATTTCGCGCTTAATGAACTGCTGGCCGAAGAATGCTGCTACGACGGCTTGAGATTGGATGACAATTACGAGCCGACCTGGTCTTTGCTGGTCAGCGTTCTTTTATCAAAATACAATGAGGCAGACTGGGCTCTGCAGGCGGCGCTGAAGAAGAGCAAGACCGGCGAGGTGGCCGATGACCTGCTGAAGAAACTGCAGGCGGACCTGGCCAAGTTCGGGGAGAATTTCACCACCGGTTCGATTGGCGGCAAGTCGCATCTTTACAGCGCGCTCAAGCGTTCGCTGTCCGACGGCAACAACGAGGTGGCGGTTTCCTGCATCAAGGCGCTGGCGGCATCAGCCGATGCTAAGGATTTGCCGACCACAGCCCGGGCCGATGCTTCAGCGCCGGGCATGCCTTTGATAGAAGCCATAGTCCATTCCGATAAAAGGGTCAGGTATGCCGCGGCCGAGGCGCTGCTTAAGATTAATCCGCCTGAGTCGTTCCCCAATATGGAAAAAGTGATTCCGGTGATAAACGAGGCGTTGGGCGAGAGCGGAATCCGGGTGGTTCTGATGATTGAGCCGGACCCGGAGGTGCGTTCCGGACTGAAGAATGAACTGGCCAAACTGAATTGCTTTGTCACCGAGGCGCTGAGCGCCGAGGAAGGCATCAAGATGGCCAAGAGGTTCCCGACTGAAGATTTGATAATCCTGAACAACAAATTAGCCAACGAGGTGGTGTTTACGGTCAATCTTCTGGTAAAAGGGGAAAAGTATTCCGAGACCGTATTTAATTCGCTCAAGGACGATATCCGGAGCCGGGGCATACCGCTGATAATGATTGGCGGCAAGGAAGACCTGGAAAAGGCCAAGAGCATCTATCAGGAAAAGGTGGATAGCTACCTGGTGACGCCGGCTGAAGGCGCGGTCTTGGCCGAGGCGATTAATAAGGTATTCCAGAGGGAGGAGATCCAGAACGACAGCAAGTCCAAGGCATTACAGGTCTGCGCCGACGCGGCCAAAGGGCTTTCCCGGCTCGATATGCGCAACACCATCTATCCGTACCGCCAGACCATCGAGGCGTTACTGGGCGTCCTGGAAGGCCGTCCGGATAATATCCGGGAACTGGCCCTGGAGGCGCTCAGGCGTTTTGCAGACGCGGCGGCCCTGGACGGACTGCTCAAGGTATTGACCAACAAGGAAAACCCCCTGCTTATCAGGCAGAAGACCGGTGAGGTCATCGCCGCTGTTTTCCGCGGTAATCCGGACAGTATTTCGCAGGAGATTTATGATACCCTCAAAAAGAGCTTCAAAGAGGACGAGCCGGAGATAAAACTGGCCGTGGCCATGGCATTAGGCAATGCCAAGCTTACCCCGACGCAGAGAAAAGAACTATTTGAATTAAACCGTCCGGTTCTTCCGGGCGAATAACACCTTAGTTTAATCCCGCAGTGGTTCAGGCGCGTGATGTTGCAACTTTGTTTATGCCACAGTTGATTATCAAGTGGGGCAACCGGGAAACCCGGTTTGCCATGACAACTTCTAGTATCGATATCGGACGCTCTGACGATAATCTTCTCCAGATAAGGGATGTTAAGGTATCCCGTTACCAGTGCAAGATAGTCCAGACGCCGGTGGGATTTCTGCTGAGCGATTCCCAGAGCAGTAACGGCACATTCCTGAACGGGAAGCGGGTGGAGCGGAACCTGCTCCGGAATAGCGATGTGATAAAAATCGGGAATGTGGAGATAATATTTTCGGAAAACGATTCGGCTCAGGCCGAGGATAAAGGCCCGGTGATTATTTCTTCGGGCCAACCGTCTGATGACGCCTCGGTCGGAGAAGTGACCACGGTTATAAGTATTCAGGAGGAGAACGCGGCTCCGGCCAGTAACGGCGCCCGGCAGTCCAGAAACGGAACGGTTCAGGTGGCGGCAGCCGGCAAGGTTTCTAACGGGGCCGTTGCGGTAGCCCAGATAGTTAAAAGGGCAGAGCCGGCCGGAAAGCCGCAGAATGGCGGCGCCAAACCCGTAAACGTCGCCGTCGCCGTGATAGCAAAACCTGTTGTCGCGCAGAAGGTTATGAATAATCAGGTCTTACCAAACGGGTCAGGCAGACCGACCGGAACACCGCCGCCGGCCGGCAGCCAGAATAACAGGATGGCGCAGCCCGCGCGTCCGATGGCACCGAAACCGGCGCCACGAGTTCCGCCACCGGCGCCAAAGCCGCAGTCCGGACCGATTTCACGGCTGGGTCAATCTGCGCCGAAACCACCGCCGGCTCCGGCATCACGACTGCCTTTTAATAAAGGCAAGCCGGCACGAACGGCTCCGGGTGCCTCCGGTCGACTGAAACAGGAAAAGACAGATGATGGACAGCCCAAGCCCAAAAAGAAGAACATGCTTTATATCATCGGCGGGGCGGTCCTGATTCTCATCGTTATCATCGCATTTGTCGTTTCATCCGGTTCCAATAAGAAAGCCGAGACGGACAATAAGCTGGAGATTGAAGCGCTGAGCGCGGCGAATAAACTCTATGACGGAAAGGAATACGGCGTGGCGCTCAAGAAATACGAGGCATTCCTGGAGGAATACAAGGAATCTAAATATAGCGCCGATGTTAAAGAGAGAATCAAGAAGATAAAGGAGCGCGATGAAAAGGACAAGGAGTCCAAACCCAGACTGGCGGAATTAAAGAAGAAAAAGAAGGATTATCCGACCAGCAAGTATCCGGAATTATTGAAGGAGTTTGACAGTTTTATCAAGGAATACGAGGATATTTCCCCGGCCTTAATGCAGGACGCCAAAGGCGAACGGGACACGATTAAAAGGGTGGTTGGTTCATCCGGAGAGAATGAGGTCAATATTTTATTTAATAAGGCGCTGAGTGAGGCCAATAATCTGCGCGACAAAAAGGACTATGACGGAGCCCTGGCTAAATTGAAATCATTCCTCAAGGAAAATCAGTCCCTGAATAATCGTCAGGAGAATACCATCAGGAATGAGATAAAGGCGATAGAGAAAGAAAAAGAAGAAAAATCCGAGAAAAAGTGAGCCGAAAGGGTCTTTTATTCGTTTATATAAAGGAATAAACACCCCCGATGAGGGTGTTAATAACGATTTGCCACAGGTGGAGAAAGGATATTCTTATGAGTCCGAATTATGAACCGAATCAGGAAATCCAGATTCAGGAAGGGTCGCTGGCCGAAAAAGCGTTTCAGCAGAAATTTGATTTTAACCTCTGGATGCAGGAAATGATGCACAATGCCCCGTGGTGGGGAATCTCGCTGGCCGCGCACGTCCTGTTTATCCTTTTTATTGCTTCTTTACCCTCAGGAATCGGCGGAGACAAGGTCGAAGAGGTCAAGGTGATTGAGATGAAGGAGGAGAAAAAGGAAGAGGTGGAGAAGATAGAAGAAGAAATACAAAAAGAGGAATTTGAAGAGGAAGTGACCGAGACGACCGAAATAGTTGAATCGGAAGTAGTCCAGGAATCCGAGAATATTAACGAGTTCGATACTAACAGCGACCTCAAGGGCGAGGGCGTTTACGATACCATCGGTATCGGCGGCGGTTTGGGCGGCGGCAGGCGTAGAGGCCGGCGGGGCAGAAAACAGCAGAAGAGCGAAGATGCGGTTATCGCCGGGCTTATCTGGCTGGCCAAACACCAGAATCCGGACGGCTCCTGGGGCGCCAAGACATTCCAGAACCAGTGCCGGGTGACCAAATGCACCGGCCCCGGACACGATGAATTCAATGTCGGGCTGACCGGGGTGTCTATGCTGGCTTTTACCGGCGCCGGTTATACCAACAGTTCCCGCGATACCTACGAGGGTATCTGCTTCGGCGACACGGTCCGTAAAGCGGCTCTTTACCTGACCGGAATCCAGCAGTCGGACGGCACTTTCGGCGGGGTCAAGGACGGTAAATTCCTGTATAACCAGTCGATTGCCACCTATGCGCTGGCGGATTTGTACGGGTTGACAATGGAAAGCCCTTCAGGCATACTTTTCAGGGAACCGGTAGAAAGGGCGGTTAAATATATTCTGGAAGTCCAAAACCCGACCAAGGCCTGGCGCTACCAGCCCAAGGATGGGCAGAACGATACCTCGGTCAGCGGCTGGGTGGCCATGTCGCTCAAGGCCGCCGAACACGCCAATATCGCCGTGCCGCCCGAGGCATTTGCCGGCATCAAGTCATTTTATGATGATGTGACCGAGCCGAATTACGGCAAGGTTGGATATACCAGCCAGGGTAGTATCGCATTGATGGGGCACGAAGACCCCCGGAACACAGTAGTTCAGCCTTCCCTGACGGCTATCGGCATAATGGTGCGCATCTTCATAGACAAGAAAACCACTGACCCGTTGATAAAACTCGGCGTGGGCCAGATACTGACCAGCCTGCCGACCTGGGACACCTCAAAGCCGGGGATTATTGATTACTACTATTGGTTCTACGCCTCGTATTGCCTGAACCAGTATGATGGTCCGAGCGGGCCGAGTTGGAGTTCCTGGAACGAGAAGATGAAGGATGTGCTCCTGAAAAACCAGCGCAGCAAATCCGATGGTTGCGCCAACGGCAGTTGGGACCCGCTGGACCGCTGGAGCGCCGAAGGCAGCCGGATTTATTGCACGGCTATTAACGTCCTGACCTTAGAGGTCTATTATCGGCTGGGTATTGTTAAGAACACCGGGCACTAATTATTTGTCAGATGTCAACCAACGCCCCGGCTTCGGCCGGGGCGTTTTTATTTCAGTCCGGCCTATAATTCTTGACCCCGCACATAAATGGTGTTAATAATCTTGCATAGGAGCTGGTCAACCCGACGTTTGGATGTAGCGTTGGCTTTCGAAGGCATCAATATGTGCGGGATTGACCCCTGAAGCATACTTTATTATTCCTATTATTGATGAAGAAGCCGATTATTATCACCATAGACGGTCCGGCCGGAGCCGGGAAAAGCACCATTGCCAAGCGGCTGGCCCGGAAATTGTCGTTCCATTACCTGGATACCGGCGCGCTTTACCGGGCCGTGACATTCAAGGCGTTGCAGGATAAAATACTTCCGAAGGGGGACGAGGCCGTCCTGTCCGGATTGGTTCTTAAGAGCGATATAAAACTCCAATCCACTTTAGGCGGAAAAAAGGTCAAGGTGCTGCTGGACGGCCGGGATATCTCACGCGAAATCAGGACCCCGCAGGTCACTTCCTATATATATAAGATATCCTCCGCGCCGCGGGTACGCCGGGCCATGGTCAAACTGCAGAGGCGGCTGGCCCGGGGCAAGAATATAATCTGCGAGGGTCGGGATATCGGCAGCGTGGTTTTCCCCAAGGCGCAGATAAAGTTCTATCTCGATGCCTCCATTAAAGAACGGGCCGGCCGGCGTTATAAGGAATCGCGCTTCCTGTTTCCCGGGACGCGCATCGGCTATAAGCAGATCCAGAAAGAGATAGCCACCCGCGATTACCGCGACCGGCACCGCAAAACCGCTCCTTTAATCAAGCCCATGGACGCTTTTTGTGTTGATACCACCCATCTTTCCATCCGGCAGGTAACCGATGCATTAAGCCGGATAATAAATGACAAATTGGATAAAAAACGATAAAATCCTTGCCCTAATTTATTTAATATGCTTTACTCATTAGTTCACGTTATATGCCGATTGCTGGCAATAGTATTCTTCGGGTTAAGGGCATTTGGCCGGGCCAATATTCCTGAGGGCGGGGCAGTGCTTGCCTCCAACCACCAGAGTTATTTTGACCCGGCTTTAATCAGCATAACCCTTAACCGGCCGGTCTATTTTTTGGCCCGGAAGGAGTTGTTTGAGTTCAACAGGTTTTTCGGATGGTTTATCCGCAGTCTTCATGCGATTCCGCTGGAGCGAAGAACCTTTGATTCCACGGGGTTGCGTCAGGCCATCGAGGTCCTGCAAAAAGGCGGGCTGTTGGTGGTTTTTCCTGAAGGAACCCGGACCTCAAACGGCGAAATCGGAGAGATACGGAAAGGCGTGAGTTTATTGGGCGAGAGGGCGAACGTGCCTCTTGTGCCAACACTGGTTGACGGGGCTTACCAGGCCTGGCCCAGACGTCATAAACTGCCCGTGCGGTTTTCACCGATACGGGTAAGTTTTGCCAAGCCCTTGTGGCTTGATAAAAGTAATATTGAAACAATCGTAGATGCCTGGAAGGAATTAAAGGAGAACTAATCTAATGAATATTACATCGGCTTTTCAAAAATACGGGGTTGCGCTCGAAACGGTGGATGAGAAAATCAATGATTATTTAAAGAGCTTTTCCAATGCGGATGCTCTGAAACTATACGAGAAATCGCTCAAGGAAATAAAGTCCAATACCATAGTCAAGGGCAAGGTGGTCAATATCAGCGGGAATTCCGCCATTATTGACATCGGCTATAAATCCGAGGGGTTCATACAGGTCGACGAATTCGGCGGACCGGACAAGATAAAAGTCGGCGACGAGGTTGAGGTCTATATCGCCGAGGTGGAAGGCGAGACCGGGCTGATTTCACTCTCCAAGAATCAGGCCGACCGGATGCGCGGCTGGGAACAGTTAGTTAAATCCGCCGCCGATAATACCACCATCACGGGTAAGGTGGTCAAGAAGACCCAGGGCGGATACCTGGTTGATGTCGGAGTCCTGGCGTTCCTGCCCTCCTCGCAGGTGGATATCCGCAAGGACGGCCATACCAACCTGATAAACCAGGAAATCGAATGCAAGATTATCAAGATAGACAACCAGCGACGCAATGTCATTGTTTCCCGCAAGGTGCTTATTGAGAAGCAGCGCGAGGCCATGAAGAAAAAGATCATGGGTGAGATAAAGGAAGGCGACACCCTCCAGGGCGTGGTCAAGAACATCACCGATTTCGGCGCGTTCGTTGACCTAGGCGGCGTGGATGCCCTGCTTCATATCGGCGATATGTCCTGGCGCCGGGTCAGCCATCCTTCGGAAATGGTGGCGATTGACCAGACCATTCAGGTCAAGATCCTGAAGATAGACCCCCAGACCGAACGCATCTTCGTGGGTTTAAAACAGCTTTCCGATAATCCCTGGGAAAAAGTTGCGGCCAAATACGAACAGGGCATGAAGATCAAGGGCAAGGTGGTCAATATTGTCAATTACGGCGTCTTCGTGGAATTGGAGCCCGGCATCGAAGGGTTGTTGCATATCTCCGAGATGTCCTGGACCAAGAAAATATCCAATCCGTCCGAGATGGTGGCTATCGGCGATATTATTGAAGTGGTTATCCTCAAGATTAACCCGGCTAAGCAGGAAATATCGCTCGGCATGAAGCAGTTGGAAGCGAATGTCTGGGTGGATATCGAGAAGAAATATTCAGCCGGGATGAAGATTCAGGGCCGGGTAAAGAATGTCACCTCTTACGGCGCTTTTATCGAGATTGAGGAAGGCATTGACGGTTTGATTCACCAATCCGATATGGTCTGGACCAAGAAGGCCGTTAAGCCCTCGAACATCATCAAAAAAGGCGATAAGATTGAAGCGGTGATTATCTCCATCGACCCGGCGCAGAAGCGGGTTTCTCTGGGCATCAAGCAGCTTACGCCCAATCCCTGGGAGACGACCATACCGGAACAATATCCGGCCGGCAAGGCCATAGAGGCGCGGGTTCTTAAGCTCTCTAATCGCGGGCTGATGCTGGAATTAGACCCGCAGTTGGACGGCCTGCTGCCCCTGATTAATCCCAAGACCATTGAAGGCGAGGCCGAAAAGGCCGGGCCAGCCGAGGATACCTCATTCGGCATTACCCACGAGCAGGCCAAGGAACTCAAGACCAACCAACACGTCAAGGTGGAGGTGGTCAAACTGGATGCCAATGAATGCCTGGTTCTGGTTAAACTGCAGGCCGGCAGTGAACCGGTTATCAGCGAGCCATTACCATTGCAGGATACGTCTGCTGAAAAACCAGCGGAGCCCACGGTATAACATACACCAAGCCCAGCCCCTGTGCACAGGGGCTGGGTTTATTTTTTGCATAAATATTATAAAATCCTTGACAATTATATAGAATAGTAGTACAATTATAATAAACGTAATACCAATAATATATCATAGCATGAAAGAATTAGCCCGGATCGGGGTGTCGCTGGAAGGCGAGCTCCTGAAATCGTTTGACAAGTGGGTGTCCGGCGAGGGCTATCCGACCCGGTCCGAGGCCATAGAGGGACTGATTAACTCCGCCCTGGTCAGGAAGCAGTGGCAGAAACCCGGCAACTACGTGGCCGGCGCGGTCATATTTGTCTATGACCACCACCGCAGGCAGCTGGCCAACAAGATGCTCAATATCCAGCATAACTTTGACAAGATAATAATCTCGTCCCAGCACATCCACCTGGACCATAATAACTGCCTGGAGATTATTGCGGTCAAGGGGATGGTCAGGGAGATTATTGAACTGGTAACCAATATCAAGTCGGTCAAGGGTATTAAGCACTCGGACCTGATAATGACCACGGCCGGATAAGCGGATATTTTTTGTATACTAGTAGCACGATTATATAATATGTAACATCAATGATATCAGAAAGGTGGATATATGATAGACCAGGCGTTGATTACCCTGTGCACCACCGCGGCGATTATCGGATTTACCCACACCCTCATCGGGCCGGACCATTACCTGCCTTTCCTGATGCTGGGCCGGGCCGGCAAGTGGTCGCTGGCCAAAGTCACGGTTATTACCATCCTCTGCGGCATCGGGCATGTTCTTTCTTCTATTATATTGGGGGTCATCGGGGGCGTTTTCGGCGTGGCGCTTAATAAACTGGTGGATATCGAATCATTGCGGGGCGATATTGCCTTTTATATGCTGGTCGGATTCGGCATCGCGTATTTCATCTGGGGCATCAGATACGCCTTGAGGCGCAAACAGCATGAGCACGCGCATTCGCATCCCGGAGAGGATATGCCCCACAGCCATCACCACCCGCACCTGAGTTCGCACTCGCATCCCCACAAGGGCAGTATGACCGCGGTCTGGACGCTCTTTATCATCTTTGTCCTGGGACCCTGCGAGCCGCTGATACCGCTTCTGATGTTCCCGGCCATGACCTATAATTGGTTCGGGGTCGGGGTGGTATCGGCCGTATTCGGAACGGTCACGGTCACGACCATGACCGTGATAGTGATTCTGGTCTATAAGGGAATGGATCGGCTTAAAATCCAATGGAGTTTTCTGGAGAAATGGTCGCACGCCCTGGCCGGATTTGCCATTGCCGTCGCCGGCCTGATAATAAAGATATTCGGGGTATAATCAACCACGGCCGCATCACAGCCCAGGGTCAGACCCAAGAAATCCTATCAAATAAAGACCTGCTTCTATCAAACGGGTTGGTTTAATAATCAGCCGACCGAACTAATTTTTCGCAGGGGGGAGTAGGTATGGCACCCAATATGGATGGGTATGGCACCCGATACGGATAGGTATGGCACCCGATGTGGATGGGTATGGCACCCGCTATGGACGGGTATGGCACCCAATACGGATGGGTATGGCACCCGCTATGGACGGGTATGGCACCCAATATGGATGGGTATGGCACCCAATATGGACGGGTATGGCACCCGATGTGGATGGGTATGGCACCCATCATAGGGGGGTATGGCACCCTATAGTGGTATACACCCCCTGTCTATAGGAGTCCTTTATTTATCAAGGGGTTATGACAAAAAAAGAGGTGTTGAAGGGGGACAATTACCCCTTTTCCCCGGCAAATTTGTTCCCATTCAGAGGCTATTTGTTCTCCTTCATTGATGTTCGCCTCTGATAAGGTCCCTTACGGATAAATGCATCCAGACCACCCTTGCGATAGTCAGAAATCCATCTTTTGACACTCCGATAATCCACCTTTAACTCATTAGCAATATCTTTATATGTCTTGCGTTTATCTGAAAGATAGAGTGCCTTAAGTGGTCTTTGTTTACTGTATTGTCCGGTCATAAAAAGCCGCTGCGACTCGGCTAATAACCTCTTTTGTTCTTCTGCGGTCAGTTTGATAAATTGGTGCGGATAGGGCATAGATTTATCGTATGGAATTTCAAAGAGGAAATCCCAACCCCGAAAGCATTCGGGGGACTCAGTTAGGCAATCCTCTCCAATACGACCCAGCACTCAAAGGATTTTGAGTGCTGCCCGAAGGGAGTTGCCGAGCGAAGCGAGGCCTAACTGGATATTTATTACTTCAGTCGCAATCTTAGTTCCCTGATTTCATCTTCGGTCTTATCATTCTGAGGGCTGGCCTGACGGGCTTCATCGCAGAGCTTTAATGCCTTTTCTATCTTGACTATGTCACGCTCCATATCGCCGAGATAACGATAAATCCTTATTAGGGCAATAAGGCGTTCATAGTTATTGGGGTCAAGTTCATATGCCCGCTGGATACAGGAAAAACTGCAAATGGCAAAGTCGTGATAATTATAATCAGTATACAGACGATTATCGGCGCCCCTCTTAAGAAAATCGCTTTCAACCAGCTCCTTGACACTTGGCACATTACGAAGCTTATGGGGAGCGTTGGCGTTTTGGTCCAGGGCTAACTTGGCCAGTTCCAGGAAGTTTCTGCCACTGCCGTTGAGATAGGCCCGTTCGTCAGGCGCGAATTTAAGGGCGTTCTGGAAATGCCTGATGCACATCAACCTGATTTGATAGGCCTCGTCTTTTTTACCCTGCCTGACACTTTCTTCAGCGCTTTGGTCATAACTGAAACAGAACTTATAGAAACCGTCTGCCCGGAGCACCGGAAGATTTACGGTGATAATAATAAATAGCGCCGCGGCAACGGTTATTATCCCGGCCATAACGCCTTCAGGATTGCCCCATTTTATTGGCTTTCGGTTATCCCTGAGAGACAAAGCCCCGATAATCAATCCGAGCAGGAACCAGGCCCAGGAATAAATCATCAACAAATCCGTATTGGTCGAGTCATCCGGCCAGTAGCGCCGGACCATAATAACTGCCAGTAGTATGGTCTGTTCAGCATAGGTCCAGAATAGCCAGCGTGGCCAGGCGATAATGCCTGTGATAATGCCGGCCAGCAGCCAGAGGCAGAATATGGCCAGCATGGTGTCCCTGATGGATTTTATGTGCGGCGTAAATATTCCTGCAGGCCAGGTGAAATAGAACAGGATAAACGCTATGGCGATGGTCAGAACGGCATATCCGATGAATAGATAGAGCCGCCAGTTAAAGGTGTTCGGGATATTCAGGATATTTGGACTCGTGATTTGGCCGGCGTCTTTGACTATACCCTGTAACAGGAGTTTGGCATTGTCAACATCATTACTGAGCACTTGGATTTGGGCCTGGACAAAGCCGTCCACGCCCGGGAGCATATTTTGCGTGTTCTCATTCTGGATGACGAATGGAATGCCGCTGTCCTGGAGTTTTAACCTGACAACCGATATCTCAGCCGGGTCGTGGGTGGAGTAGATAGTCACAAGGGCCGGGGTTTCATCCTTTGCCGGTTCTTCTGTTGTATCAGGTGGAGTTATTTCTTCTGTCTGCGGCGATGATTTCAAGCGGAATAGCCCATAAATCACTGCGGCAAATACCCAGAAATAGGTAAAGGATTGGGTTGTAGGGATGTTTACCAATGATTCCATCATATGAGTAATAAGGGCTGAGATGAATCCAATCGCTAACATGTTAATGACAATATTATCTGGCGGCGCATTCTGGTTCGGCGGTGTTTTTAGGCGGATGGTCTTGAAGCCGAGGTATAGTAAAGAGCCGAGAATAAATAGATATAAAACAAAACCAATGATACCATGCCAGACCCAGACATCCAGATAGAAACTATGCGCCCGGTCTGCGTGGACATTAGATCCTTCCAATGTGGCCAGTTCCATGGTGTAGTTTTTGTAGAATACTGTGGAAAGCGACTCAGGGCCGTAACCGATAAAGAATCGATAGGGCACGTCTTTATCCGTAATCAGTTTCCAGGCGCCTCTCCACATAACAACGTTTGTTCGGGCTGATGTATACGGTCTGGTGCTTATTGCCCCGATGCCTTTAGGTAAATCTTCTATTGTGATGATTTTGGGTATAAAAAAGAAGGTGACATAAATGATGCCGCTAATAAAGATAATGATACTAATTATAATAGCTGATATTTTACGATAATATAATCCGTATATAATAAAGAAAATAGAGACACCCAAAAACAGCACTACGATTGCGCTGTAACTTTTGGTTAGGAATACGATAATAATCTGTAACAAAGCCAACACGCCATAAAGGATAAGAGGAAGGGGGAACAGCCATTCGTCGCCAGCGGAATAAATAGTTCTATAAAGCGTCAGAGGAATAATCATTATTAAGTACGTTGCCAGGAAATGCGGATTGCCAGATGTAGCAGAAACCCTGATAGACGGGTCCATTGCCTGCCAGGGGATAACATCCATGCCAAATTTCTGAATAAAAGCGTATACGACAATAGGAATAGAGGTGAATATTATTGTCGTAACAATCCGGTCTATCTGGGCCCGAGTCCTGAGATTCAGGGCAATCATCAGAAATATGACCCAATATCCGGCTGAGGTGTATAATCCCTGCATCCGGTCATAGCCGCCCCAGAGGCTGTTATAGGGCACGGCTGAGAATATCACGGATACAATGTAAGCAAGCACAAACAAGCCAAATCCGATAAAAAGCGGGGTCTTGATAAAATGGGCAAAGACATTGTTCCCGGACTGAGATGGGGCGGTTTCAGGAGAACGATATCTGGTGATGAGTGTATCCACTATCTTGGTGATATAGAATGCCAGCATCAGGAGCGCCAGGCAGCGGACTATGGTTGCCTTGTCCGGCTCGAACATCCGGTGGCTGTAGATGTTCATGTACAGAGGCGTGAGAATCAGGGCAGCCAGCCATCCGGCCTCGATAAACTTATCGCACAAGATACTAAGTTTAGTATTCATGGTGATGATATCCCAATATAGCGACAATGCAGTGATTTGTCAACTACTTAGAGTATTGAAGGTTATATTTTATCCCGCTTTTCAGCGGGATAAAATTCACAGACGTCCTTTGGCCTATGACTTACGGCAATTCACCGTAAGTCATCTGTTCATTTTACTTGACTTTTTCCTGTAAGGTGGTACAATATAATATCAATTCAGATATCATTATCGATTTACAGGAAGGGGGAAAGTAATATGAAACGAGTAATAATTATAGGTGTTATTATAGGTTTGCTTTGCCTGACATCGGTTTATGCCCAGACATCAACCCAGGGCGGCGAGGGCGGTAAAAGCAGCGCCGGTCAGGGCGGCAAGGGCGGAGACGGAACGGTCATCATCAATAACCAGCCCAAGGAATCTCCCAAAGAGGAATCAAAGGTTGATGTTGAGCAGATTAAACGGCTGATTCGCGACCTGGATGCGGATGAAATCACGGTGCGCGATAAGGCCACCGAGGAGTTGAAGAAGATCGGCAAGCCGGCCCTGCTGTTGCTTGAAGAGTCAGCCAAGAGCGACAGTCCTGAAGTGGCCTGGCGCTCCAAGATTATTATCAACGCCATCAAGAAGGCCGAGCAAAAGAGCGAGCCCCAGCCGGACGATTCGGCATCCAAGAAGATTGGCCCGACCCTAAAGCAGTTCGGGAATAACTTTAATATTACCATCAGAGGCGCCACGCCCGGCACCAAGAGTTTCGCTATGTCCCAGGATGGCTCAGGCAAGATTACCGTAAATATTACCGAATATGACAAGGATGGCAAGCAGAACACCAAGACCTACGAGGCCAACAGTCCTGAGGAATTCAAGCAGAAGTATCCGGAGATTGCCCGGGAATATGGTATCGGTGAAAAGCCGCCGACAACAATAGAAATTCCCGACTTTGACGTTGATGACATATTTAAGGATTTCGGTAAATCCTGGAGCCGGCAATGGGGAGATATGCAAAAAGAAATGGATAGATTAAGGGATATGTTTAACCGGCCGGGTAATCAACCGCCTAATGTATCCGAGCCCGAGGATGAAGGCGCATTGCCTTCGCAGGCGCCGGCATTGTCCGCAACTGATTTGGGGTTGAGCATAGAGGCAATTGAGGATTCCGCGCTAAAAGAAGGATTAGAAACCAAAGAAGGCGTATTAGTAACCAGGGTTGAGCCGTTAGGCCTGGGAGAAAAAGCGGGACTGAAGCAGGGTGATGTCATTATTAATGTAAATAATACGGTGGTCAAGAGCGCCTGGGAGTGCCGGCGCCTGCTTAAGACCGTGCTTGGAAAAAACAGGGTTAATCTGACGATAATCAGGAATAACAAGAAAGAAGCACTGGTATACCCGAAGTAAAGAGAAATACCCCCTCACCCTTCCCTCTCCCCTTGGGGGAGAGGATAGGTGAGGGGTGAGGAGAAGATAATATGAACAAAAAAATATATCTGGCCATGGTTATTCTGACCGGGATTATAATCGGTATTTTTATATCCACGTATTACGAGCATTACAGTTGCCTGAGGGCATCGCCCCGAAATGATCGGGACTCCGCTGCGGCTACGCCGACCTTGTCCGAAGAAGAGCGGGGCGCGGTGCTCAAGGAGCTCAAGTCATTCAAGGATAACTCACAGCAGTTCGTCAAGTTGATTAAGCTGGTCCGGCCGTCCGTGGTGAGCATCTCCACCAAAAAGGTATTCAAGGGTTATGTGGACGATTTCTTCTGGGGCATGGTGCCGCGCCAGTTCGAGTCAGCCGGAGTCGGTTCAGGCGTGGTGGTCAATAACGACGGTTACATCATCACCAATAACCACGTGGTTCAGGGAATGGATGAAATCAGGGTGACCCTGGATGACGGACGGGAGTTTATGGGCAAGGTCATCGGTAGCGACCAGGTCAGCGATATTGCGGTGGTGAAGATAAAAGCCGATAATCTCCAACCGGCCATATTGGGCGATTCGGACCAGGCGGAAATCGGCGAGCAGGTCCTGGCCATCGGCTCACCCTTCGGCCTGGGCCAGACCGTGACCTCGGGGATAATCAGCGCCAAGCGGAATCTGGGTAACACCGGCAAGATAGCCGGCGACTATCCGGATTTCATCCAGACCGACGCGGCTATCAATCCGGGCAACTCCGGCGGACCGCTGGTTTCATTAGCCGGCGAGGTTATCGGCATAAATTCTATTATTATCACCCGGAGCGGCGGCTATCAGGGCATCGGGTTTGCCATCCCGATTAACCGGGCTAAGTACATTATGCAGCAATTGATAGACAAGGGAAAGATAAGCCGGCCGTTTTTAGGGATCAGGACCGGCGCCATAGACGAGTCCCTGGCCCGCGAGTATGGGTTTGAGTCTTCTGGCCAGCTCCTCAAGGAGTTGGGCATGGCAAAGGCCGAGGGTGTGTTTGTCCTGGAGGTTATTCCGGATTCCCCGGCAGCTGATGCCCGGCTCCGGGAAGGTGACGTGGTTCTGGAATACAACGGCAAGAAAGTGAATACGCCCGAGGAATTATATAACCTGATTAACAACTCCAGGGTGGGAGATGTTGCCGCATTAAAGATAATCCGCAACGGCAGGGAAAAGTCCGTCAAGGTTACCATCGGCGAGCGCCGTTAGAAGCGTTCACGATTGGGTGATTAGACATACGTTATTTTATCGTTTTGCTGATGGTCGCTTCTAACGGTGCGAGCGGAAATAGGCCACGGATTTCACTCCGCTCCGTAGGTGCTCGTGCTCACGCTGCGCTTAGTTCACAGATTTACTTCACATCGCTGGCGCAACGGAACCCGATTTCGCTGCTTTTGGTATTCGGCTCTATTTTGGAGCGGACATCCGAACGGCAGGGATAAGCAGGGCTCTTCCACGACCCGCCCCGCATCACCTTTAACTTTCCGGTCTTGGGTCCCTGGGGATTTTCCTTGGGGCTGTTATAATAATATTTGGCGTCATACCAGTCACTGCACCATTCAAAGACGTTGCCGGACATGTCGTAAAGTCCGTAGCTGTTAAGTTTCCTGGTGCTGGTGGCCTGGCTCTTGGCGCCGGAATTCTTGGTATACCACATATATTCCACGTCTTCGTCATCGCCCCAGTAAAAGTTGGTTGAGGTTTCGGCTCGGCAGGCGTATTCCCATTCGGCCTCGGTGGGCAGCCTGATATCCTTGGACCATTCTATGAATTTCTGGCAGTCCTCCCATGAGACCTGCTCAACCGGGAAATCATCTTCGGCCTTGAAGAATGATGGGCTGTCGTCGGTCTTGTCTTTGCGTTCTTTCATTATTTTCCGCCAGGCGCCCTGGGGCACCTCGGTTTTGGACATCAGGAAATCGCTTAGGGACACCTCGTGCGGCGGGTTGTCAATCTCGCCCTCGCCGCCGCCCGGACCGGGTTTGCAACCCATCAGGAATTTCCCGCCCGGTATCAGGACAAAGGTTATTCCGGTTCTCTTATGGCGGTATTCCAGGTATCCCTGTGGATTCTTGGTCGTGAAAGCCATGCCTTTTACTTGCGGGGCAATCTTGGCCTGTAATGCCAGGGCAGCCGGGTCATTGGGTTTACACCTGAGGGCGTTGTCTATGGCTTTCATGGCCTCGTCAGTCTTGCCTTCGCTGGCCAGTTGCTTGGCCGCATTCATATGTTCCTGGTATGCGGCCTGCTCTTCCTTGGTCATCGGGCGGCCTCCTGTTCCATCGCCATGTTGCGAGAAGACTTCAAACTGGCTGAGCGCCAGGAATGACACGCAGAGCGCTATCATCAGGCCAATCAATGCTTTTTTCATAATATCCTCCTCTTATGGCGCCGTTGGCGCCATTAGATCCCGCCGAATGGCGGGATATTTTATTAGATGGTTATGGCGTCATAGACGCCCTTTTCATTATTAGAATGTTATATAGATATTATAACACTGCCAATTAAGAAATCAAGTAGAATCTGATATTTTCTTAGAGCCAGTTAGGGAGTCCGACCCGAAGGGGCGGAAGACCGTTACTGGCTCTTATCCCGACAGTTTTTGTCGGGGTTAGAGCCCCGCATAAGCGGGGTAAACTCCGCAACATACTGACTCTTAGACCCGCCTTTGGCGGGTTAATCCCTCGTTGCACTCGGGATAAGACGTTCTCCCTAACGGGACTTCCTTCGGTCGTAAGTCATGGAATTTATCCTGCTTTAGCAGGATTCCAAGAACGTCTAATATAAATCCTCCAGTTCATCGCCGCCTGAAGGGAGTTTTCCGTATTTAGCCAGGTAGGCCTGAATCAGTTCACTTTCCTTCTTGGTGTACATTGGGTCTGTTTCATAGTGGAAGAATCTGGCCTTGCTGTTATTGGCTTGTTCTAACAGGGATTCCCGGATATTTATCGCGCCTTTAATCAGGATGGTATCCTTATTTTCATTGAGCAGGATATAAACGCCTTCTTTGGCCGGCGCCTGTTTGATGTGCTCTTCGGTAAATGCCAAATCCTCCTTGGCCTGTCCGGTCTTGGAGACCTCGGGCGGGAAGATGACCTGAGAGATGGTCAGCCGCAAATCGCACTGTAGGCATCTATTGGCTTCCTCTTTTGCCTGCTGGTCAGTGAAGCCGGTTTCGACCGGGTTGAAGTTATTATCCCTCTGGCTGAGCGCGATACAGGACATCTTTATCCTTTGGTGTTTGGCAAATCCTTCATCCCGGCCCAGGTAGTGGTTGGCCTCGGGAATATCAATCGGATTGTCAATCACGCCATCACCGCCCAGGTGGTTGTCAATATTCTCCGCGGCCTTTCGGCCGTCGGCAATGGATTCGATGATGGATGACGGATTATGGGCCGCCTCGCCGCAGGCAAAGATGCCCGGAATGTTGGTGGCTAGGGTATTCCCGTCCGCCTTGATAGTCCGGTTAGGATTGATAGCAGTTGTTATTCCTTCGGTATTCGGTGACTGGCCGATAGCCAGGATAATGACATTCCCCTGGAATTTATCGCAGACGTTGTCATTAAATGACGGATTGAACCTGCCTGACTCGTCAAACACTTTTGTGCACTGGACTGCCTCAAGCGCCAATTCATTTTCTGATAACTGGCAGATATTCTTCGGTCCCCAGTTGCAGTTGAGGGTGATGCCTTCCTCCAGCGCCTGGGCGATTTCCCATTCGTGCGCCGGCATCTCGTCTCTCGATTCCAGGCAGACCATCTGGACCTTTTCAGCCCCGAGCCGTTTGGCCGATAGAGCTACGTCTATGGCTACATTACCGCCGCCGATGACCAGAATATTCTTATTCTTGAATTGTGATGAATTCATCTGGCCGCGCCTGATGTTCTTTAGGAAATCAATGCCCCAGAGGACCGGCGCCGTGATTTTACCTTCTAATATCTTCTTGGGGCTCTGGGCGCCGATGGCAATCAGTATTGCTTTAAAGCCCTGTTCTTTGAGTGATTCAGCCGTAAAGTCCCGGCCCAATCTGGAATCGGTTTTAATGGTGATATTAGGATGCTCGGTGATTTTCTTAAGGTCGTTCTTAAGCGCGGACAGGGGTAATCTGTATTCAGGAATGGCATAGCGCATCATCCCGCCGATTTCTGACTCGGCTTCAAAGACCGTGACCGGGTATCCCTTTTGGGCTAAGTAGTATGCCGCGCTTAAGCCCGAGGGGCCGGAGCCGATGATGGCAATAGGCGGTCCGCCTGTCGGCCTGTCTGTCGGTCTACCGGTCAACTGGCTGACTGGCTGACTGGCTGACCGGTTAGCATTTTCCGTAGCATAACGTTTCAGCCCGCATATTGCAATTGGTTCGCTTGCCCCGCACATAACCTCTGCTTTGGGTTGTCCAGGTTTAAGGTTATGTGCGGGGTTGAGTTCTTTCCTCCGGCAATTCTCCTCGCAGGGATGGAAGCACACCCGGCCCAGGACCGAGGGAAACGGAACCTTATGGCTGATGACCTCAAAGGCCTGGTCGGTTTTACCTTCTTTTATCAGGCGGATATAATTAGGCGCGTCCATATTGACCGGGCAGGCGCCCTGGCAGGGGACTAATGATTTCTTGCGGTCTGCGGAGACGGTTATCTTGTCCGTTAGCGCGCCGGTTGGGCAGACCTCAACGCAGGCCCCGCAGAATTTGCATCCGGAATCTGACAGAGAGGATACTCTACTGCCGACTGTAGCCCGGTCACTATCAATGATGAATCCGAGCGCGTCAACCCCTCTTAAGTTTCTGCAAACCCGGACGCAGCGCAGGCATCCGATGCACAGATTATAATTGCGCCTGAATAGGGGGTCGGTTTCGATTATCGGGATTTCCTTTGGGATATAGCGCGGGGTAGCCGGCGCGATGCCGACATATTTGGATATTTTCTGGAGTTCACACCGGCCGAATTTGGGGCAGCAGCGTTCGTTCTGGGGCACGTTGCTGGAACACTGGGTCAGGGAGCATCCCTCTGACTGGGCGCAGGTCAGGCAGCTATGCGGATGCTCGGACAGGATTTGGGCCAGATTCTCCTGCCGGGCCTGGCGGACTTGTTCCGTATCAGTGTCCACCTCCATGCCCGGGGATACAATTGTTCCGCAGGATTTCTGTGGGCCCTGTATTCCTTTTATTTCCACCAGGCAGAGTTTACAGCCCAATTCGAGACCGGTCGATTTATGAGCTTTGCGTCCCGATGCTTCGTTCGGGGCGCTCCGCTCGTGAGCATCGGAGCGTTTATTACCCTGATAGATTGCCTCAGACGGTTTGAGTTCGCCGCTGCACGATAGGCATTTATAATCGTCCAAATCCGGATGGCTGCACAGATGTGGTATATAAATTCCGGCGGACAGGGCCGCCCTGAGGACCGATTGCCCTTCTTGGGCGCTGATTTCCTGTGAATTAATCTTAATCGTGAGCATTACATAAAATTTACTTATTGCGATATATTTGTCAACCAATAAATCTTGAAAATATGGGGCTTATTTGGTAGTATTCAGTTATGCAAGACAGATTTGGCAGGGAGATAAACTATTTGCGGGTTTCGGTTACAGACCGGTGTAATTTCCGGTGCGCCTACTGCATGCCCCCGGACGGCATCAGGCCGCTCTTAGAGCCGTCAGAAGTCCTTTCCTACGAAGAGATTCTTGAGGCGGTGAAAGGCTGTATCAAATTGGGCATAACCAAATTCCGGGTAACCGGCGGCGAGCCCTTAGTCAGGCGCGATGTGACATGCCTTCTGGAGCAGATGGCGCGCATGCCCGGGGTTAAGAAGGTGGCCCTGACCACCAACGGCTATCTGCTTGACGACTTTGCCGAACGGTTGAGTAAAATCGGGCTGGCCGGCATCAATGTGGCGCTAAATTCACTGGACCGGGATAATTTCAAGCGGATAACCGGCGTGGACGGCTTACGCAAGGTCATTGACGGCGTGAAACACCTGCTGGGCTGCGGATTTGCCAATATCAAGATTAATACGGTGCTGTTAAAGGAATATAATGAGAAGGAGATGGTGGAATTTGCCAGATTGACCCTGGATTATCCGATAGCCATTCGTTTCATCGAGTATATGCCCTGCGGCGATTGGGAATCAAGGGCTGGAGATATTATAAAGGGCGATGAGATAGCGAAACTGATTAGCGCTGATTTGGGAGAGTTGATTAAGTCGGATAACCAGACCGGCGATGGCCCGGCTCGATATTATCGCCTGCCGAATGCTCAGGGTCGGATCGGGTTTATCCTGCCGGTCAGCCAACCGTTTTGCGCGGCCTGCAACCGTCTGCGCCTGACCTCGGACGGGCATCTGAAATCCTGCCTGCTTTCAGATGAAGAGATTGACTTGAAACATATCCTGAGAGAGATAAAGGACGAAAGAATCAGGATGCAAGAGCTTGAAGAATCTATAAGAAAAGCCATACTGGACAAACCTGATGCGCATTCATATAAACGCGATAATGTAATGTCTAAAATCGGAGGGTAATTAATGAAGTTAACGCATATTGACAAAAAGGGTTCTATTCGGATGGTGGATGTGGCCGGCAAGGATATCACCCATCGCCAGGCCCGGGCCTTTGCTAAGGTAATAATGAAGCCTTTGACTCTCAAAACGATAACTTCAGGCAAAGTAAAGAAGGGTAACGTCATAGAAGCCGCCCGGTTGGCCGGCATTATGGCTGCTAAAGAGACCCATAAATTAATCCCGCTGTGCCATCCGATAAATATCACCCATATCCGGATAGACATAAAACCGGTCCGGCCCAGGACATTGGAAATAAATGCGTCGGTCGAGGCATACGACCGGACCGGAGTGGAGATGGAGGCGCTGACCGCGGCCGCGGTGAGCGGACTGACCATTTATGATATGTGCAAGGCCATTGACCGCGGGATGCGGATAACCGAAATCAAACTGCTGGCCAAATCAGGCGGAAAAAGCGGAACTTATAAACGAAAGAACTGAAGGGCTAAAGGACTTTAATATTTGTTTTTCATTTCTTACGTTCTTTAGTTTATTTGTTCTTTAGTTATTTTTGTATGGCAAAAATAGTAGGCGTTTGTATCAGCGACCGGAAGGGCATCCCCAAGAAAAACATCGGCTCGGCATATCTTGAGAAGGGGTTGGGCATAAAAGACGATGCCCACTCGGGTAAATGGCACCGGCAGATTAGTTTACTGGCTAATGAAGCGATTGACACCATGCGTCAAAAAGGTTATGAGTTAGTTGAAGGCTCCTTTGCCGAGAATCTGACCACCGAGGGCATAGACCTTAAGAATCTTCCCATCGGAACCGAATTGCGGGTCGGGGAATCCGTCCGTTTGAAGATTACCCAGATTGGCAAGGAGTGCCACACCAAGTGCGCCATCTTCCGTAAGGTCGGCGATTGCATCATGCCGCTGGAAGGGGTTTTTGCCGAGGTGGTGGAATCCGGGACCGTCAAAGTAGGCGATACAATAAAGGTGGTATAATCATCTGTTCTGTTGCTGCGGTTGCTCTTGAGGTCTCGGCGGGTTGTTGCCGCCGCCCCGGCCCATCCCGGGCATTATTCCCCTGAACAATGATAATTCCGCTTTCTGGTATTGCTCAAACTGTTCGGGCAGTAAAACCTGTTTGACCTTCTCGTTGGATTCGGTCCTGATTGCCTCGCGTTTTGTCCCGAATTCTTCCGGGGATATCTTTTGTTCCCGGAACTGGGTAAACAGGTCTATGGTCTTATTGCCGTTCTCCGAAAGAATCTTGGTGAATTCCTGCTGCTGATAAACATTCAGGTTCAAGGTCTTGGAGAATTCTTCTATCCTTTTGGCCAGCCGTTGCTGGAGTTGCTCCTTGAACTTTTCCGTTTCTTCTTTACGCTCGTTTTCCTGGAAGGCCTTGACGGCCTCGGCCACCTGTTCCTGGAAAACCTTGGCAAACTGCGGGTCTTTGAATATCTCGCCGGAGAGTATCTGGTTTAACAGGGGGTCCAGGAGATGCACCGGCCGCTCGGTCTTGTCCTTGGCAGAGCTGTCCGTTCCGGCCAGGTTCTTGTCCAATAATAATGCCTGGATAATGGCCATGGTATCGTGGAATTCCTTTTCCAGCTTGGCAATCCGAGCGCTGTCCGCCAGGCTGTCCTCTTTCATTTTCTGGATAAAGGCGTATTGCTTGGCCAGATTGTCTTTCAGTTCGGTATTTTCAGTCTGGAGTTTGCCGATTTCCTCTTTCAAGCCCGGCGTGTCCGATAACAGCTGGGGGGCCGGCTGCACCGGTTTGGTTCGGTCGTTGATTACGAAATAACCCAGGACGCTTACGGAAACCACCAATAACAGCCCGATGATAATGGTAAAATATTTCATAAATCCTCCTCTGTTGATTGTCGGTGATTTTGTGTCAGCATATTATAGGTTAATCTATTATTAAATCAAGAATAAAATTACTTGTTAGAGTTATAGAATATGCTATATTAACAATAACCAAGAAGGAGGCAGAATATGCTTAAAATAGAAAAATGGGGAATGGCCGGCGCCATAGTAATGATACTGGCCAGTATAATATTGAGCGTGGCAATAAACGGCTGCTTCAAACACTCCACGGATGAGCCGATAAGCGGCAGCAGCGTCCCGGCCCCGGGCGCTTTTACCCTGGGCACGCCCGGCGATATGACCGTTGGCATTGACCTGTCCGGCAGCATCTCCGGCACCGGGCTTCCCATGACTTGGACGCCATCCACCGATGTGGCTAATTATCTGTTGGAGATAAGCAAGGATGACTCGTTTGCCGCCGGATATTCTGTCTATTCTCCGACCTTTGCTTCGAACGTCACCCAGATTTTGCTTGTTACCACAACTCTCACATCCAATACGCTTTATTATTGGCGGGTAAAGGCCACCAACGCCAGTGGAACGCTGGTTGCGTCCAATGTGCCGTTTTCTTTCTATACCGGTTCCGGCGCCTTTGCGCCCGGCAGTTTTGATCTGCAGAGCCCGCAAAACCTGCCCGGCAATGTATCTCAGCTGTCACCTAATTCGGAATCACTCACTCCCACTCTGACCTGGACCAATGCCGCCACCGAAACCCTGTATACCGTTTACCTGGATGACGATACCAGCGTAACCGATACGCCGATTTATAGCACTACCACAAAACCGGGCGTGTGGACTGCAAGTATTCCGGCTTCGGCAAACCTGACCGATACGGCCCGTTATTATTGGACCGTGGTTGCCACCGGCAATATCAGCGCCACCGCCGCCACCACGCCGTATTATTCATTCGTCACCGGCCCGATAAAATATTATGCTTATACCACAATAACCCCGACGGTTATAACCGCCGGAGAATCGATAAGCGCAACCCTTAAGGCCTACGACAACAATACGGTTACCGTTACCACCCATACGCCGTTCAGCATTACCATGACCTCATCTCCGGGCGTGACCTTCTATACGGACAATACCCTGGGGACGCCGACCACTACCTATACTTTAACCGGCGGAACGGCTGACATATATCTGGCGATAACCACTTCAGGTTCGGCTGTGATAACCGCCACTGATATTGCCGGCCGAAGCGTGAGCAGTACGGCCACCACTATCACCGTCAATCCGGCCGCCCTGGACCATTATTATGTGGTTCCTGCGTCTTATAGCATTGTCAGCGGAACCGCTATCAGCGTAACTATTACCGCCCAGGACGTATACAGCAATACGGTTACCTCCGCTTCTACTGAAATAACCATGACTATCAACGCTACCAGCGGGACACCGGCTGTCGCATTCTATGAAACCGGCATCTGGGATGGCGAGCCTGTTGCTTTCAGCAATCCCTGGGCCAGCGGCGTGGCGCAGCTATCCATGAAGGCGGAAGTATCTGGAGCCACGGACGAGAAATTTACCATTCGGGCTGAGGATGTCGCGGCCAAATACGGAACCAGCGGCGAGGTTACGGTCGGCCCTTAAGTTATCGTGGATTTCCTGGCTTATCCCGCGGATTACTCCGGCAATCATCTCTTACGTCTGCACGGACAAAGCATTGACTGCCCGCAAGTATTACATTTCAGTTGACAGCGCTGTTTAATTAGGTTATATTAAATACATGTTGAATAAAACCCCGAAAGACGCCAACGGCCTGGGCAACCTGATATTCCAGTTAAGCCAATTGCCCGGGATGGGCGAGCGGTCGGCCGAACGGATGGCTTTTCATATCCTGAAGATGCCGGATGAGGCGCGTCAGGCGCTTTTGGCATCGATTAATTCGGTCAAGAATATAAAATTCTGCTCCAAATGCTTCAACTTAACCGGCGCTCCGATGCCTTCGGATGCGGAGCGCTCCGCTCGTGAGCATCGGAGCGCCGCGTCAAACGGCCTGTGCGATATCTGTTCGGATAATTCGCGCGACCGGACGGTCATCTGCGTGGTCGAGCAATCCGAGGATTTATGGAAGATAGAGAAAACCGGCGCCTATAAAGGGTTATACCATATCCTGCAGGGCGTGATTTCACCACTTGATAACAAGGGCCCGGAGGATGTTACCTTGCGGCAGTTAATCCAGCGGGTCAGGTCCGACAAGCCCAAGGAAATAATTCTCTCGACCAATCCGACCGTGGAGGGCGACAATACGGCCCTGTATATCCAGCGGGAACTTAAATCCCTGCCCGTAAAAGTCACCCGGCTGGGCCGGGGAATTCCTTCGGGCAGCAATATCGAATATCTCAACAAGGCGGTTTTGATTGACGCCTTGCGTGAGCGGAAAGAACAGGTCTATGACGCCTGAAAGAAACCCGTATCAATTTAAGGCCGAGATGCTGCCCAAAATGGAGATGAAGCTCAAGCTTTCTCTCCAGCAAATCCAGAACCTGGAGCTTCTTCTGCTGCCGGCTATGGAATTAACCGAGCGGATTTATCAGGAACTGGAGCAGAATCCCACCCTGGAAATATCCGATGAAGCCGAACCGTCTCCGGCGGATGATAAAGAAACGCCGCCCGCACCGGCCCCAGAGCAGCGCCCGGCCGAGGCCGAAGCGCCGGAAACTGTGGTGGAGATGTTGGATGATGACCGTGATTATGAATCAAAAGGAAGTTTGTGGCGGGGCCGGGAAATGGCGGATAAGAAACTGGAGGCCATGCAAAACACCCCGGACCGGCCCGAGAGCCTGCAGGACTATCTTTATTTTCAGTTCCTGCTCATGGAGCTGTCCGAGGATATGAAGGCCTTAGGCAAGGACATTATTTATAATATCAGTGATGACGGCTTTCTCAAGACAACGCTGGAAGATATTGCCCAGACCAGCCGGGTTCCGCTGGAAACCGCGGAAAAGGCGTTGAAACTCATCCAGAAACTCGACCCGCCCGGCGCCGGCGCGCGCAACCTGGCCGAATACCTGCTCATGCAGCTGTCCGAAGATGACCCCAAATTGGAACTTAAACATCTGTTGATTACCCGGCATCTGGACCAGATCGAGCCGTATAAACTGCCCAATTTGGCCAAATTGTTGAATCGGACGCTCGAGGAGATACAAAAGGCGGCCGAGGAGATTAAACTGCTCAACCCGCATCCCTCGGCCGGGTTTTCATCGGAAAATATTCCCTATATCGTGCCCGATGTCATCATCAGCCGGGTCGAGGATAATTACGAAATCAAGGTCCAGAGCGAATATTTCCCGTCCCTGGTCATCAGCCAGTATTACCGGAAGCTGATGGCCGATAAAAATACCGACAAGCCCACCCGGACCTTTGTCCGCGATAAAATCAATGATGCCGCCGGACTGTTGCAAGCCATTTTACTGCGCGGCAGCCTGCTCAGGCAGATTGCCGAACAGATTGTGCTGATCCAGCGGGATTTTCTTGATAAGGGCATTGAGCACCTCAAGCCACTGATGATGAAAGACATCGCCCGGAAACTCGGCGCCAACGGCGTTCATCTTTCCACCGTCAGCCGGATCCTGGCCAATAAATACGTCCAGACGCCGCACGGGTTGTACAGCATGAAATTCTTCTTCTCCAGCACCTCTGAAACCGCGGACGGCGATTTCTATGCCCAGCCGGCACTGCTGTCGGCCTTAAAGGAAATAGTGGACCAGGAGGATAAGGCGCATCCGTTAAGCGATGCCAAGATAGTCGATGCGCTCAAGCAAAAGAATTTCACCATCTCGCGCCGGACCATCGCCAAATACCGCGAGATTCTTAAAATACCCAATCACAGCCAGAGGAGGGATTCGAAAGCGGATACATAGAGCCGGCCGGGCGAGAATAAAATAACAAAAAGATTGAGCCGGCTGCCGGATATTTCGTTTAATATAGAGTATGATAGAAGCCGAACTTAAGACCGCGCGGGACAGGCTGGCCGAACTCAAGGCCGGGATAAAACTCCAGATGGTCGGCTACGACGAGGTGATTGACCAGCTTATCATTGGGCTGTTAGCCGGCGGGCATATCCTGCTCGAGGGCGTGCCCGGTATCGGCAAGACTCTCCTGGTCAAGGCCCTGAGCCAGGCGCTCGGGCTTAACTTTGCCCGCATCCAGTTCACCCCGGACCTGATGCCGGCCGATATCACCGGCACCAATATCATCGTCGAGGACGCGGACGGCCGCCGTGGCTTCCAGTTCCAGCCCGGACCGGTCTTTAATAATATCATCCTGGCCGATGAAATCAACCGGGCCACGCCCAAGACCCAATCGGCCCTGCTCGAGGCCATGCAGGAACTCACCGTCACGGCCGGCGGAATCAAACACCGGATCGAAACGCCGTTTACCGTCGTGGCCACCCAGAACCCGATAGAGATGGAAGGGACTTACCCGCTGCCCGAGGCGCAGCTGGACCGCTTCCTGTTCAAGCTGGTCATGCCCCAGCCCGGCCTGCCTGAACTCAAGGAGATTATCAACCGGACCACCACGGAAAAACAGGTAACCGTTTCTCCCCTGATTAATCGCGAGCAGATTATAAAATACCAGTCGCTCATCCGCCAAATTCCGGTCGCGGCTAATCTGGTGGAATATGTCAGCAAGCTGGTCCTGGCCAGCCAGCCGGATACGGAATACGCGACCGGCCTGGTCCGGAAATATGTCCGTTACGGCGCCGGACCGCGCGCCGCCCAGGCCGTTATCCTGGCCGCCAAGGTCTCGGCCCTGATGCAGGGACGGCTCCACGTTGCCCAGGACGATGTCCTGAAGATGATCCTGCCCGTGCTCAGGCATCGGATAATAATGAATATTGAAGGCGAATCGAGCAATATTTCGATAACCGGCATTATCGAAGAAATAAGGACCCGGACGCCGGCCCTGCCGCCCGGCGCCGAAAAGATACTGTCTCTGTCTGAATAACCTATGCTGAAACTGCGCGCTATAATTTATTTCCTCAGCCGCCCGTCATCCTGGACGACCGGCCTGTCGCTCTACGTCTTGATATCAGCCGCAGCGCACGCCATTATCCTGGGCGCGTTTATCTTATCGCCCGGCTCCGGTAAACCACAGCCGGATACCTCGCCCATTACTGTTTATATCAAGCCCGAGGCCATCTCGGTTGATTTCGAGCCGGACCGGATTAATCCGGCTGACTTCAAGGTCGAGCCGCTGGAGCCGGAGAAATTCCCGGAAATCACCATCCTGGGCGACAATGCGCCGGCGCTTTCACAGCCGGATAAGCCGGCCGATGCCACCGCCTCGGATTACTCGACCGAGGCCCGGCCGATCCTGGACGGCTCCAATAAACTGCCGCCTTATCCGCGCCTGGCCCGCCAGCTCGGACAGGAGGGGCTGGTGGTTTTATCCGTGGAAATAAACGCCAAAGGCTTGGCACAAGACGTTAAAATTGCTAAATCATCCGGATATAAATTGCTCGATGACGCGGCGGTCAAGACCGTCCGGGGCTGGATATTTATCCCGGCTACCAAAAAAGGCCGGCCGGTGCCGAGCAAAGTGGAAATCCCGGTTAGGTTTAAGTTGACTTGAGACGGCATCGGGCCGTCTTCCCTGGGCATCGCAAAAGTATCATTATCTTTAACGCAATAAATTGCTTTTGCTCGGTGCAGTTGCTATACTATTTCTATATCGTTATGTCGGGGCGTAGCGCAGATGGCTTAGCGCGCTTGCTTGGGGTGCAAGAGGTCGGTGGTTCGAATCCACTCGCCCCGATTTTTACTGTCCGTGCGAACTAAACGAAGTGTGACCGTGAGCACCTACTGGAGCGGAACGAAACCACGTGAGCATACGGACAGTTACCCCGATGCATATCGGGGTTACTCCCATTTTAAGGTTTTGTCCGCCTCTTTTTTCTTGACACCTTTCTTATACTTTGTTTATATCCCCTAAATACGCTACTTGGAAAATCTCTATAGAAAGGATAACCTATTATGTCTTGGACTTGTCAAATCTGCGGTAAGAAGCCCTCAACCGGCAACCAAATCTCCCGCCGGGGCTTGGCCAAGAAAAAAGGCGGCGTCGGCAAAAAGATTACCGGCATCACCCGGCGCTGGTATAAGCCCAATCTTCAGTATCTCCGGGCCATGGTGGACGGCAAGACCAAACGCATCCGGGTCTGCACCCGGTGCCTCTCGGCCGGCAAGGTCACAAAACCTATGCAAGTAAAACAAACCGTCTAAAACGGATATATATCCCGGCAAATACTGCCGGGATAAGAGCCAGTCCCTCAACGGGATCCCGTTAGAGGGATAAGTCAATATATTCCTAACTGGCTCTAAAGAATAGGAGTAGCTATGGCTGGTTTAGATTTCCTTCAGAAGGAACTGGACGACCTGAAAGCGCAGGGCTTGTATCAGCCGTTACGGACCCTGGGCAGCGAGCAGGCGGCGACCTGCATCGTCAACGGCAAAAAGGTGGTCAATCTCTCATCCAATAACTATCTCGGGCTGGCTAACCACCCCAAGATGAAAAAGGCGATGATAGAGGCGACCGAAAAATGGGGCGCCGGCACGGCCTCGGTTCGGCCCATCATCGGCACCATGGAAATCCACACCCAATTAGAAAAGAAACTGGCTGAATTCAAGCACATGGAGGCATCTCTGGTGTTCGTGGCCGGCATCGCGGCCAACCGGGGCGTCATCCAGGCCCTGCTCTCCAGCAAGGTCAAGGGCGAGGACGAAAAGTTCGTGGTCATCAGCGACGAGCTCAACCATGCCAGCATCATTGACGGCGTGCGCTTAAGCAAGGCCCAGCGCAAGGTCTATAAACATAAGGATATGTCCGAACTGGAAAAGGTGCTGAAGGAGAGCCAGGGCGCGCCGCGCATTATGATTATCACGGACGGCGTATTCAGCATGGACGGCGACATCGCGCCGCTGCCTGATATCGCTAAATTAGCCAAACAATACGGAGCGTTCACCATGGTTGACGACGCGCACGGCGAAGGCGTGCTGGGCAAGAACGGGCGCGGCACGGTGGACCATTTTGGCCTGCAGGGCAAGTGGGACATTGACATGGGCACGCTCTCCAAGGCCATGGGTTCATTAGGCGGCTATATCGCCGGCTCGCAGAACCTGAGGGATTATCTGATTCAGTCCGCCCGGCCGTTCCTGTTCACCACGGCCCATCCTCCGGGCGTAGCCGCGGCCTGCATCGCGGCCATGGAAATCGTCCAGGAAGAAACCTGGCGCCATGAAAAACTCTGGTCCAACAGCAAACTCTTCAAGACCGAACTCCAGAAGATGGGCTTTAATACCGGCCGGTCCGAGACCCCGATTACGCCGATTATCATCGGAGACGAGGTCAAGACCGAGCAGTTCAGCCAGAAACTCTTTGAAGAAGGCGTGTTCGGGTTGCGGATAGTGTTCCCGATGGTGGCCAAAGGCGCGGCCCGGATTCGGACCATCGTCACCGCCGGTCACACCGAAGAAGAACTAAGGTTTGCATTGGACAAAATAAAGAAAGTCGGCCAGGAACTAAGGATAATTTAAGAATTAAATTATCCGTGAATCCGAGTACACGAAGTGACGCAGGTTAATTGAGGATTATATAATAAGGCAAGGTATTCACCAGCCCGGTATCCGGATAATATCCGGGTGCCGGGCTTTTTTCATGCCTCTTTGTTAAAGGGGGAGGGGGGAGGGTGGGGGGTAGTACTTCCGGCCTGCATTAGGTATATTCCAGGCGCTACATAGGTGCATTCCAGGCCCTGCGTAGGTGCATTCCAGGTCCCACATAGGTGCATTCCAGGCCCTGCATAGGTGCCAACATAGGTGTATTCCAGGCGTTATAGAGGTGAGTTCTAGGCGCTGTGGAGGTAAGCTCCAGGCGTTATAGAGGTAAGCTCTAGGCGCTATAGAGGTAATCTTCTGGCGCTATGGAGTAGTGGCGTCTACAGACCCTCATAGGGGGGTATAAAAAGAGGATATTTGTTGTATTTCTACGAAAGTATGGCTTGCCCCCGAACTCCAGTTAGATGACGCCAACGGAGCCACTTTCTTATAAGTCCTTATTCTATTTATATTTGAGGGATATACCCAGGACTTTGCCGTATGTCCCCAGAGCTTCCGTGTATGCCCCCGAACATCCGTGGACGTCCCCGAACCATCCGTGGACGTCCCCGAAACATCCGTGGACGCCCCCGAACCATCCGTGGACGCCCCCGAAACATCCGTGGACACTCCGGGAACTTTCCTCTACCATCGGGGAAGAAATCCCACCTATCGGCCTGTCTGCCGGTAGGCAGGATCAAGGGCGGGACTGTCCCACGAACCATTCCGACCGGTTGAATGTGTCCCGCGTCCCAAAATCAGTGCTCGCACTTAATTCTTTTAGTGTAAGTTTTAGATTTACGTTCTCCAGTATTTGGGTCTATAATAGTTGAAATTGCCGTGGCACTTATCTCAGTCGTTGAACCGCTCACGCAAGTGGCCTCTATCCTATATTCTCTCGTATACATGAGTGGGTCGTCTGGAAATGGCTTTTTTACATATCTATCTACTGTGATTACCTCAACCTTTTCCCCGCCTACTGACCCTCCTACAAAGTTTGCTGTTACTATAATATCAGTGACTCGAGCATTGTCATTATAAGATTCCTTGTTCATCACGGCGCTGCCTACTACTGTCCAGGTACAAATACACCAATCCCTGCCATCTGGGCTTGATATCCTTTGGGACGGTTCGGGGGTAAGAACGACATAAACACTAAATATCGGGTGCTTCTCTTTTGTTGCAGTTCTAATTCCGGGAATGCCATACCCGGTGTACATTATTACATAAGAAAGAAGCATAGAGCCGGCAATGGCAAAAAATATCATCCCTATTAGAATTAATTTAGCCGTTCGTTCTTTCGTTGTCATATCCCTCGAATCTGCCGAATCAAAATCAGAGATGTCCCAGCAAGTATTTATAAATAACATACCCTCTTCACCATAAATGTCAACCAAAATCGTATATTTTGTTGGTATTAAGTCATTATTAGCCCCGATTGTTCACCCAGCCCATAACTTATGGATTGGGTTCACCGGAGGCAGGGCGTTATTTTATTTCCCTGTAGTTACTATCTTCAACGGTTTGGTGGCCTTGGTCAGGAATAACAGGGCGAAACAGGTGTCGGAAAGATTGTCGTTCCATTCGCCTGTCTCGGACTGCTTGGCCACCAGGAACTTGGCGCCGTCTGAGTACCAACTATTATTCCCGATTTTCTCCTGCTCGGCCAATACCCCCAGCCGCTCCATGGCATATAAGTAGTAGTAGAGCCAGCGCGGGTCGCCCTCGGGATTCTTGCTGACCGTGTAATTCCAGGACACCCATTTCAGGCCGTTGTTGAACCAGGGTTCGCTGTTTACGTCTTTCAACTCTTTGAGGTAATATTTGGTAATGGCCAGGGTGCCCAGCGCGCCCACGGTCATTGAGCCGTAGCCGGTTGATGTCATCCCCAGCGAGCAATAGCCCCAGGAGCCGTTTTTGTTCTGGCAGGCCAGCAGCCACTTTTGGGCTGATTTCAGGGTGGCCTCCGGCACCGAGACGTTGCTTTCGATGCAGGCCCTCAGGCCCAGGATGGCATATTGGGTATTGGAGTTGTCGCCGTCAGCCGGGCCCTGGGGCGCGCCGGTTATCTTTATCGGCGTTATCTTCTTCGACTGGGTCGAACCTGATGATGCCTTGGGAGCCGGGGTCTTCTGGCCGTTGCCGGTCACGACTATCTTTTCCTTGCCCTGGCCGGTCTTGACCCAGCGGGGCGAGGTCCGCTCGGTGCCGTAACTCCACTGGCCGTTCTTGCACTGGGTATCGACCAGATACTGGGCGCAGTCGGCAATCCGGGCCTGGTATTTTTCCCGGTCGATGTGCTCCAGGGCTATGGCCTGCAAGGAGACGTGATAGACCTTGTCCAGTTTCAGTTCGGTCACCCTTTGTAAGAATTTGTCCCAGTCCTCGTTGGTGGCCACGCCGCAATGGGCCAGGGTGTAGAGAATCAGGTCGGCATAGCGCATGGTATGGTCGAATCCGTTGTAATCCCTGAGCGGTACCGTATCCAATTCCTCCGAAGCGACGTATTTGTAGAGGTATTCGGTGCCCTTGCTGATGGCGTCATTGACCTGGTTCTGCAGTTCCGGCGGCAGGGTCTTCTTTTCTTCTTTCGGGGCGGATTGGGCAAGTCCGATAAGCAGGACAGAAATGCAAAAGATTACAAAGGCGATTTTTCTGGTAATCATTATGATTATCTTGTAGATAAATACGTAATAAATATCAAGAATAAGTAAGCGGATTTAGCAGATTTTGCTGATTAAACGGATTTATGGCGTCAATCGGCTTAATCCGTATTATCCGCTTAATCAGTTTACAGAGGAATTAAATATGTCAGAGACCGAAGGTAAGTTAACCCCGGTATTTATCGAGGCATTTGATTTGGATGACGCCTGGTTCCAGGCCCTGAATAAGATTCTAGACCACGGCCACGTCTATACCATCACCCGGGGCAGTTTTGCCGGGCAGCGCCGGCTGGAATTCGATTACGCCTTTATCCAGGTGCGCAACCCGTCGCACCGGCCGATTATCCCGCTCATGCCCGAGGGTTGCGGCATCCCGGCCCCGACCTCGCTGGAATACGTGGAACAGTATATGAATTACTTGCTGACCGGCGACAAGCAGGAGAACGAGGATTATACCTACGGCGCCCGCTTAGTTGGCGAGAGGCCGGTGTCCAGTGACGGTTCATTCAAAAGCATGCTCAAGGAAATGCCGCTCCAGGTCAACCAGATTGAAGAGGTCATCAAGATTTACAAGAATCAGGGATTCGGCACCAACCAGGCCGTGATGGAAATCGGCATGCCCTCGGACATCAAGCTGGTCGACCCGCCGTGCCTGCGCATCATCGACACGCGCATCCGCTACGGCAAACTCCATTTCATGATTTATTTCCGCTCCTGGGACCTCTGGGCCGGACTGCCGTCCAACCTGGCCGGGCTGCAGCTCCTGAAGGAGTATATGGCGTCCGAAATCGGGGTCGAGGACGGCGAAATAATCGCCTGTTCCAAGGGTCTGCATCTCTATGAATATGTCTGGGAATTCGCCCAGACCCGGACCCGCAAGGTGGTGGAGCGGCTCAAAATACAGCCACTAAGTCACTAAGGCACGAAAACACAAACACGAATCACACGAAAAGAACGAATGGCACGAATAAATCCGCTATAAACAATAATTCGTGTTATTCGCCTTTATTCGCTGGACGCGGTCCCTACGGGTTCGTCTTATTCGTGTTTATATTTTACGGCTGGTTTTTCTTGACTTCTTAGGGTCTTTGTGGTTATATAATTTAAAAGTAATGAAAGGGGTGTTATATGAAGAAAATGATAGTAATCGCCGTGGTGCTGGCCGCGCTGATCGTGGTCGGCTACAGTTGCGGCGGGGGCAGCAGCAGCGGGAGTTCCGGAGACACCACGGTAAAACACATCGCGGTTGACCCGTATATTGTCGGCGCCAAGTTTTTTGAAGACCTGGATGGCGACGAAGTCCAGGATACAGGCGAGCAGTTGTCCAGCTTGACTGATGCCAATGGCCTATTTACATTTTCCAGCCCGTTAACCACCGGCTCATTTATAGTCCTGAGCAATACGGTCATCGGCCCGCTCCATAACGGCGTAAGCTACACCGGCATCGTTAAAAGAGAGGTGACCTCAATCACTGAGTCGCTGGTGGCTTCGCCTTTGACCACGCTTCTGGCCAACGGCTGGACCGCGGAAAATGTGGTTGATGTCCTGACCGGCGCCGGATTGGCCGGAATCACAGTTACAGACCTGACCAAGAACCCGATGGCCGGGGTTAATGACCTGACCGCCGTGACTGAGGCCGAACTGGTTCAGATCAGGTCGTCCATAGCCATTTATTCATTCCTTTCCATAATGGACCAGATAATTACCGGCGAGGGATATGCCCTGACCTATATTACTTTTACGAATTATGCCGTGACCACCACGCCGGCTCTGCAGGCAATGGTTACTTCCATTAAAACCTGCCTATCGCATACACTTCTGGCCACTATCAAATCCCAGATGGATGGTTCGGGATACACACTTCCGTCTGTGACAGCCGGAGATATTATCAGGACATCAGTGGCTATGGCTGACTGGATTATTCCGCAGGTAGTTGCAAACCCGACCGGATTTGATCCTACTCCATCATTACCATTGTATGCGACTATGAGTTACCAATTAGGGGTGAATTTCTATATTATCAGGAATAAAACGAATTTTATCATCCAGGGGGCGCTTAGCGGTCCTGCACCTTCAAACCCGCTAAAAGATAATGCCATTCCCGGTATTCTTACAAGGGATACACTTGGAGTCAATGACTTGCCGTAAACAAGGCGATCGGATTATTAAAAGCCCTGCAGTATACACTGCAGGGCTTTTTTATTCTCTGCGCCTCTGCGGTTATATTGCTTCGTAGTGTTTTTTCATCAGCAGGGCATCGGTTTCCAGGTTCGGGCTCTCGCAGATTAATATCCCACCCACCTGGTGTTCCTTTAGCGCCTTTAATAAATCCTTGTAATTCATGTCCGACTCCGGCAGGTTGAGATGCTCCTGTTCGCCCTTGTCAGAATACTTGATGCCGGAGGTGTGGATATGCAGATTCTTTAGGAACCCGGAGCCTAATTCCTTGGCTATCTGTTTTAGGACATCGGTCCATTCTTGGTAAGAATTATATTTTCCTGCGCTACGCGCGTGCAGATGTGAGAAGTCAATACACATGCCGATAGGTAATTCTTCAGCCAATTTGATTAGTTCCTCGAGCGAGCCGAATTGTGACGCCTTGCCGGTGAGTTCCGGGGTCAATCTGATATCTATTTTATCCTTATTGAGACGGCTGATGATTTCCTTAAGATTATTTCTGATGGTTTGATATGTTTTGTCCGCCGGGTCGCCCAGATAGAACCCGGCATGGAAGGTGACGTTGACAGCGCCGCAGAGCGCGCCGATGCGGCAACTGTCGTATATCCGTTTCTTGCTGGCGTCTATTTTCTCCGGCTCATGGGCATTGAGATTGATAAAGTAGGGCGCATGGACGGTCAGGGTTAGTCCTAATTCTTGGCGCTTTTTATTAACCTCTTTAGCTAGCGCCTCGCCCATACGCACGCCCTGGACGAATTCCAGTTCCATGGCGCCCAGGCCCAATTCCTTGATGCGGGCCAGCCCGGCTATGGTATGCGGTTCACTGGAACTTCTGGGCACCCCGGCTGTGCCGAATAATAGGTTTCCCATTACAATCCTAACTTCTTATAAAGCGCCTTGATATTAACGTTCTTCTGGACCAGCTTGATGGCCTCGTCAATCTTGGACGGCGTATATAGTCCAAAATGTTTTCTCAGGCGCTCTATCTTGCGCGAGGTCTCCAGCGAGGTGTCCCGGACCACCAGAACCGGCACGTTCATCTCCTCGGCCTTGGACAGGACGATATCCGGCGGATAGAGTTTGCCGGTCAGGATCAGGCATTCAATCTGGCTTTCCAGGGCGGCCAGTTGGATCTCGACCCGGTCGCCGCTGACGATGACCGCATTGCATCTGGTATCCCGGAAATACTTTATGTCGTTTTCCATGTTCATGGTCGAGATGCAGAATTCCTCGACGATACTGTCTTCCTTGTCAGTGCCGGAAAGCAGTTCCGCATTGAGCATGGTTTTGAGTTCCCGGATGGACAGGGCCTTTAGGCGGGGCAGGGCCGGGATGATACCCAGGGTTTCTATTTTGTGCTCCTTTTCCAGGAACGGGACGATTCTGTCCTTAAGGTATTCAATCTGGTTGGCTGGCACGTAGTTGAATATCACGCCGGACAGGAGATTTCCCAGGACTTTTTTGGCCATAATGAATCCGTCAATGATGTCCAGCGGCAGGGCGAAGCGGTTGGCCTGGAATCCGTCAATCAGGATGGTCGGCCAGTTGAAATCCCGGATGAGATGGTGTTCGCTTAAGCCCAAAGACGAGCCGCGGTAGAACCGGCCCAGGCCCTTGACCAGAAGCACGTCCTTCTTACCGGAGAGTTTGGCGATGCTGGCCTTGACGTTTTCGGACAGATTTATCCTTTCCTTGCCGGCAATGATATTCCTGAAGAGTTCGTCATTGACCACCAGCGAGGTTAGGTGCTTGACCGGCTCTTCCAGTTGGAATATGTTCTGGAAAAAGACCGCGTCCTCATCGCTGGTTACCCGCTCGTGCAGGTGCGGCTTGTTGGCCAGCGGCTTGAGGAAGCCGACCCGGTATTTGTCGGCCAGCATTTTCTTGCCAATGCCGGCAATGACCATGTTCTTGCCGGCCGCGTCATTGACCGAAGAGATGAATAGTGTTTTCATGTAGCACTCCTTGTTGAGCGTAGAGCGTGTAGCGTAGAGCGTGTTGTGCTCTATGCTCTTTGCTCTATGCTATGGTAATCCTTGCATCAATAGCAATACCGCCTTTCGAGAACAATTTATACGGATTTATATCCAGTTCGGCAATCTGGGGAAAATCGGTCACCAGTTGCGAGATCTTTAAAATGGTTTCTTTGAGGTTCTGCAGGTCGGATGGTTCCTGCCCTCTGATGCCTTTGAGGAGCGGATAGGTTTTTATCTCGCGGATCATGGCCTCGACATCGGACATCTTCAGAGGCGCCAATCTGAATGACACGTCTTTCAAGACTTCCACATAGATGCCGCCCAGCCCGAACATTATCAGGTGCCCGAACTGGCGGTCGCGCGATACGCCGATAATGATTTCCTGGCCGCCGGCCACCATTTTCTGGACCATGATGCCCTTGATGGCGGCGCTGGCCGAGAGCCGGGACACGCTTTCAATAATCTCCCGGTAGGCCTTGTTTAATTCGGCCGGCGTATGGATATTCAGTTTTACCCCGCCCACATCGGTCTTGTGCGAGAATTCGGCCGAGATGAGTTTGAGCACCACCGGATATCCGATGGCCTCAGCATATTCCAGGGCCTGGTCCAGTGACTGGGCCAGTTTGAAATCCGGAATCGGGATATCATAATCGTTAATTACCTTCATCACCTCATCAGTGGTGATGGTTTCGCCTGAACTTAATGTTTTAGCGCATAGAGTATAGGGCTTAGAGCCTTTTGATATTTTTGCTATACGCTCTACGCCGCTCGCTCTTTGCTCTGAATTCTGCCAGCTGGAATACTGGAACATGGCTTTAAATGCGGTGATGGCTTGTTCCGGGTAGGGATAGCAGGGGATGCCAGCCTGTTTAATCAGTTCCACCCCGCGCGAGGCAATCTCTCCGCCCATAAAGCAGGCCAGGATAGGTTTCCGGGACTTCCGGAACATCTCCACGATGGCCCGGGCAATGGCCTCGGGCTGTTTTTCCTTGCTGGCCGGCAGCAATACGGCCAGTAATCCGTCCACGTTTTTATCGTTATGGGCCGACTCTAGGGCTAGGGAGTAACGTTCGTAGGTGGCGTCGGCAATCACGTCAATCGGGTTATAGAAATTAGCCCCGGGCGGGAATCCGGCGCGCAGTTTGGCAATGGTTTCCTCGGTGAACTGGGCCATCTGGAGTATTTTGGATTTCTCAATCTGGTCCGTGGCCATGACGGCCGGCCCGCCGGCGTTGGTGATGATGGCGATGCGCGGGCCTTTGAGGCTGATGTCTTTCGATGTGTCCGGTGAGCCGGAATAGGTGGCAAAGGCCCGGGCTACGTCGAATAACTCCGGCAGCGTGTCGACTCGGATGACGCCGGATTGCAGAAACCCTGCCTGGTAAGCCCGGTCCTGACCGGCCAAAGAACCGGTATGTGACGAGGCCGCCCGTGAACCGGCCACGCTCGAGCCGCCTTTGACCATGACAATCGGCTTTATCTTGCTCACCCGCCTGGCCACCTCCATAAACCTGCGGCCGTTTTCTATCGCCTCAAGGTAGCCGAGGATTACGTTTGTATCCTTGTCTGCGGCCAGGTAATCTATCAGATCTATCTCGTCGACGTCGATTTTATTGCCTAGGCTGATTAGTTTGGAGATGCCGATTTGTTCCTGGATGGTCCAGTCGAGAATAGCCATGCACAGCCCGCCGGACTGAGAGAAGAAGGTAATCTGTCCGCGCGGCGGCAATTTATCCGCCGGCAGGAAGGTGGCGTTAAGCGGGGTGACCAGGTCGATGAATCCCACACCGTTCGGGCCGATGGCTCGGATATCGTTATCCTTGAAGACCTGGCGGATTTCCTTTTCCATCCGGGCGCCTTCCAGCCCGATTTCCTTGAATCCGGCTGTGATAATAATGGCCGACTTGAGATTTTTCTTGGACTCAACGGCGGATTTAAGTATGGGCAGGACAAACGGCGCCGGGACCGAGAATATTATCAGGTCAATATCGCCCGGAACGCTTTGGACATCCTGATAACATTTCAGCCCCAATATTTCATCGGCATTCTTGTTGACCGGGTATATCCGTCCTTTATAACCGCTGGTGATGATATTCTTGAGGGTGGTGTGTCCCAGTTTGCCCGGTTCGCGCGATGCGCCGATAACCGCGATTGATGAAGGCTGAAAAAGGTCTTTTATCACGGCAGTATGATATTTATTCTTCTGACATCGCCGATGATCAGGGTCTGAAAGGAATTAATTCTTGGTTCGCCCGTCCCTGAAGAAATGACGGCTTCAATTCGGTAAAACCCCTCGGGTAATTCCACGCTGACCTGGCCGTTGGGATCGGTGGTAAACTGCTGGGTTACTGCTAAAGCCGGTTCTTTACTTATATGGTAAGACGTATCTGTTTTAATGAGCGCGATGCTGGTAATGGTTATGGTGACATCCTTGAGCAGATTATCGTTCGCCACCTTTCCGTCATAAAGGTAGATGTCCGCCTTGACTTTATGGCTGAAATTTATATTAACCGCCAGTGGCTTGAATGATTCCATCATTTCCTGGACGGTTTTCAAGATGACTTCATTATTAATCTGTTCGTAATAGTGCGGTTGCTCCAGGGAATAAGCCAGGTCGTCCAGCGGCTTGCTGCCCGATATTTTCTTCTCTGTCAGCATCAGGGCCTTGGCGGTCACGTCATACCGCCAGATGAGATTCATATTGGCTGATTCATAGAGTTCAATCCGGGCGCGGGCCGCGGAGTCCTGCTGCCATTGCTCGACCGGATAGCCGCCTGCTTTTTCAGGCGCTAATCTTCCGACCTTGGTTTCGCTGTCGGTCAGTTCATAAAGGTAAACCAGCAGGCAATAATCAGCCGGGCAGGATATCTTCAGCACCTCAAAGAATTCAGGCGCATAAAGATCCTCGGTCCGGGCTAGAGTGGCCACAAACGGCACAAAGCCTTTCTGTTCCAGGTCATCTTTAATCTTATTAGCCATTATGGCGGTATAGCGTCTGGATTGCTCGTATTTATCCTTATCAGGCGGAGGCAGGAAATAGTCGTAGAAATCCTTTTTCCGGGACGGCTCAGGTGATACCACCGGCACGATGCCGATAACGGATTTCTCTTTAATCTGGGCCGGAATCCGGGTCGGCAAAATCCGGGAGACCTGGGGTGCGACGGGCTTCGATGAATTGCATCCGCATAACAGCAAGACCAGTAATAAAATCAATGCCGGCATAAAGATGATAATACTATAATTTATAACCGGGTCAATAAAAATGGTTAGCTACTTTTCGTTGACCTTGATGTGAATAAATTGATATAATTATTTTCTATATATATATTGCAGGAGAGGAGTTTGAGCCATGTATTTAGACGCCGATTCCAGTAAGTGCACGGGTTGCCGGGTCTGCCTGACCGTCTGTTCGTTATATCATTTCAAGGAGGTAAATCCCAAGAAGGCCGCGCTGGCGGTCGATGCCAAATTTCCCAAGCCGGGCCATTACGAAGTGCGGGTCTGCAACCAGTGCGGCACCTGCGCCAGCGTCTGCCCGGTCGAGGCCATCTCCGAGAAATCCGGCATCTATATCATTGATGCCGATAAATGCACCGGCTGCGGCGAATGCGTCAAGGCCTGCCCGACCCAGGTGATGTTCCTGCACGAGGACAGCCCGGTGCCCATAAAGTGCGACCTGTGCAAGGAATGCATCCCGCTCTGCGGAACCAAGGTGTTATTCCTGAAAGACTAACGTTGGTGCGTCGTGAGTCCTGTGTTGTGCGTTTTAACACCTGACGCAGAGCGCAAGGCGCAGGACGCATTAGATTAGGAGAATCATATGTTCGCTGAACGCAGTCCCTTCGGGTTCGGTTACGGCGGTAAGATATTAAGAGTCAATCTTTCTAATGGTAAGATAACCACTGAGCCCCTGCCCGGGAAACTGGTCCGGGATTATTTGGGCGGGCGCGGTTTTGCCGCCCGGATTCTCTACGACGAATTAAAGCCCGGTATTGACCCGATGGGCCCGGATAATAAAGTTCTTATTGCCTCAGGCCCCTTGGCGGGCTTGTTCCTGCCGGCCGGCGGCAAGATTACCTTTGCGGCTAAATCACCGGCTACCAATTCCTACGGTGACAGCAATATGGGCGGCCATTTGGCGGCTGAGGTAAAATACGCCGGCTACGACGTGATTATCATTGAAGGCGCGGCTGCTCAGCCCGTTTATCTCTATATCAATAACGACAAGGTGGAAATTCGCGATGCCGCGAAATACTGGGGCCAGGGCGCAATTATAACCGAAGACATGCTCAAGAACGACCTGGGTCGGGAGTTTGAAATAGCCACCATCGGCCCGGCTGGCGAGAACAAAATCAAATTCGCCTGCATTTCCCACGATTTCGGACGTCAGGCCGGACGGACCGGTATCGGCGCGGTTATGGGCTCGAAAAACCTCAAGGCCGTGGCCGTAAAAGGCACCAAGTCGCTCAAGGTGGCTGACCCGGATAAACTTTTGGAAATAGGCAAACAGGCCTTTGCCGACTGTTTCAAGCATACCGGCTGGAAACAGTGGGTGGCCCAGGGTACGGCCGGCGTGACCGTTTGGTCCAACCAGCAGGGCTCTTTCCCGACCCGCAATTTCCAGAGCGGCAGTTTGAAGGGCTACGAGAATATTTCCGGCGACGAGCTGGTCAAGCAGACCCTGGTTAATCACAAGGCCTGTTTCGGCTGCCCGTGCGCCTGCGGCAAATACGCCAAGACCGTCAGGAACAACAAGGATTATTATGTCGAAGGCCCGGAATACGAGACGGCCGCGCTTATCGGCGGCGACTGCGCCATCGGCAACATGGCTGATCTGACCTACGCCAATTATATCTGTGATGAACTGGGCATTGACACTATTTCCGGCGGCTCGGTGGTGGCCTTTGCCATGGAGTGCTATGAAAAGGGTATTATTACTAAAAAAGATACCGGAGGGATGGACTGGAAGTTCGGCAGTATCGAGGCCTTTGACAAGATAATAAATATGATTGCCCGCCGCCAGGGTATCGGAAACCTTCTGGCTGACGGCGTAAAGATTGCTTCCGAGAAATTGGGTAAAGGCTCCGAGAAATTCGCCATGCAAGTCAAGGGACTGGAGATTTCCGGCTACGAATCACGCAATGCCCCGGCCATGATGCTGGCCTATATGACCTGCGACATCGGCGCCCATCACAACCGGGCCTGGGCCATTACCCACGACATCCAGGTCGGCCGCGACATCATCGAAGGCAAAGCCAAGAAGGTGGTGGAGCTTCAGCACATCAGGCCGATTTTCGATATGGTCGGCTGCTGCCGCCTGCAGTGGGTGGAGCTGGAACTTAAACTGGATTATTATCCGCAGTTGCTCAAGGCCGCCACCGGCTTGGACTTTACCTGGGATGAAATGCTCAAGGCATCGGAGCGGGTCTGGAACCTGACCCGGCTGTTCCTGATTAAGGAACACACCCAGACCTTCGGCCGACAGTTTGATTATCCGCCGGCCCGGTGGTATGAGGAGACCGTGGTCAACGGCCCGACCAAGGGCAGTATCATCAGCAAGGCCAATATAGATATACTCCTGGATGAATATTATAATGTGCGCGGCTGGGACAAGAACGGCAAGCCCACACCGGAGAAGTTAAAGGAATTAGGGCTCTGATTTACGGATCAATGAAGAAAGAATTACATTATGAAGCAAACCGAATTAAATCCCCATCCCATCGTTCGTTATCTTCATAAGCCGTCCGCGGATTTTACCAGACAGGACTTGATTAAATTCATCGTTGATAACCAGATCCAGATGCTTAACTTCCGCTATGTCGGCGGAGACGGCAAGTTAAAGACCCTGAACTTCGCCCTGACCGGCCGGACGCACCTGGACCGGATTCTCTCGGCTGGCGAGCGGGTGGACGGCTCGAGCTTGTTTTCTTATATTGACGCCGGCTCGAGCGATCTCTATGTCATCCCGCGCTACCGGACCGCCTTTGTCAATCCGTTCTCGGTTATACCGGCCGTGGATATCCTCTGCTCTTATTATACCAGCAAGGGCCAGCCGCTGCCCAGCGCCCCGGAATTCATCACGGCTAAGGCTAATCAGGCGCTCAAATCAGCCACCGGACTGGAGATGGAGGCCATGGGCGAACTGGAATATTACATCCTCTATAACAAAGACCCGCTTTATCCCAACGACGCCCAACGCGGGTATCATGCCTCAACGCCCTTTGCCAAGTGGGAGCATCTTCGCCTCGAGGCGGCGCACGCCTTGTCTTCAATGGGCTGCCAGATTAAATACAGCCACGCCGAGGTCGGCCATATACCTGATACCGACCTGGAAATGGAACAGCACGAGATAGAATTCCTGCCGGTTAATATAGAATCCGCGGCAGACCAGATTGCCCTGGCCAAGTGGGCGCTCAGGACCTTGGCTTACAAATACGGAGTGACCGTGACCTTTGCGCCCAAATTATTGGTCGGCCACGCCGGCAGCGGGATGCACATCCACAGCCGTCTGATAAAGAACGGCCGGAATATGATGGTGGCCAACGGCGAACTGAGCGACATTGCGCTCAAGGTCATTGCCGGCTATCTTAAGATGGCATCATCCCTGACCGCATTCGGCAATACCGTGCCGGTTTCGTATCTCCGACTGGTACCCAAACACGAAGCGCCGACCAATATCTGCTGGGGCGACCGCAACCGCTCGGTCCTGGTGCGTGAGCCGCTGGGCTGGCGCAATAAGCGCGATATGGCCCGCAATGCAAATCCCAAAGAGAGGCAGAAATCATTGGGCAAAGGTGACAGCCAGACCGTGGAATTTCGCTGTCCGGACGGCTCGGCCAACGTGCATCTGCTGATGGCCGGACTGGCCTCAGCCGCCCGGCACGGACTGGAGATGCCCGGCGCGCTCAACCTGGCCCGGAAACTCTATGTCGATGTCAATATCTTCCACGATGAATATAAAAAGGTCCAGAAGACCCTGCCCCAGTTGCCACTGTCCTGCTGGCAGTCGGCTGACTGCCTGGTGCGCGACCGGGCGGTCTATGAAAAGGATGCGGTGTTTTCTCCCAAGGTGATTGACGGCATTGCCCGGAATTTAAAGAACTATAACGACCAGGATTTGAGCCGGAGGTTATACGGAAAACCGGCCAAGATAAAGGATTTGATTAACCAGTATCTGCATTGCAGTTAGGGGGATTAACCACAAAGACACAAAGGACACAAAGAATAAACGATTCTGTGTTTTCTGTGCCTCAGTGGTTAATAATATATTTAATCGGTGTAATCTGTAGAATCTGTGGTTTATGAATAAAATTGATTACAACAATCTGGCGTTTTACAGCGCGCTGGGTTTTAAGTCCGGTATAGAAATCCACCAGCAAATATTCACCCAAGAGAAACTCTTCTGCCATTGCCCGGCCGGCAGATATTCCAAGGTGCACGACGCCGAGGTGCTGCGCCATATGAGGCCGACCCTGTCCGAGCTGGGCGAATACGACGGCTGCGCCCTGATGGAATTCAAGACCAAGAAAGACGTGGTTTACCAATTGAACCGGGAAACCGTCTGCACCTATGAAATGGACGACACCCCGCCCTTTACCGTCAATCAGGAAGGACTGGATATCGCCATTGAGATTGCCTTGCTGCTAAATTGCAGTATCGTGGATGAGATGCACATCTCGCGCAAGCAGTACTTAGACGGCAGTATCCCGACCGGGTTCCAGCGCACGGCCGTAGTCGGCATCAACGGCTGGATTCCGTTCAAGGACCGGAAGATCGGTATCAGCCATATCTGTTACGAAGAAGATGCCTGCCGCCAGGTTAGTAATGTTGGGCATCGGGTAACATTCCGAACCGACCGGCTGGGCATGCCGTTGATTGAGGTAATCACTAGAGCGGATATGCGAACGCCGGAAGAGGCGCGCCAGGTGGTCAACGAAATCGGGCGCTTGGTCCGGGCCACCAAAAAGGTGCGCCGGGGCCTGGGTTCGGTTCGTCAGGACGTCAATTCCAGCATCACCGGCGGCTCGCGCGTGGAAATCAAAGGCGTGGCTCAGACCTGTATGATGCCGGCTTTGCTCCACAACGAAGCCCTGCGCCAGGAGAATCTGCTCAAGATAAAGAACATATTGACCAAACGTAATATTGGCGAGAAGAATCTTAATGTGGTTAAGCATGACCTGACCGCGGAATTGTCAGGGACGAAATCAAGGACTCTGCTTGATGCCATATATCGCAAGAAGGTTATCGGCGGAATCAAACTGGTTGGCCTAGCCGGCATATTCAATCATCCCTGCCAACCGACTACCACGCTGGCTGACGAGGTCAGCGACCGGGTGCGCATCATTGCCTGCCTGGATGAACTGCCCAACCTGTTCCATACCGATAAATACCCGTCTTATGACGGTGCGTTGGCTGACCTGGAAATAATTAAGAAGGCGCTGGCTGTGGGCAGGGATGATGTGGCTGTGGTTACCTGGGGTAGTCCGGCAGATGTCAAGACTGCGCTGGAAGAGGTGCGTCTGCGTATCGTGGACGCCATTAATGGCGTGCCTAACGAAACCAGAAGGGCACTGAAGAAGGGGATTACTGATTTTGAACGGATTCTGCCCGGCGCCAACCGGATGTATCCGGATACTGACTCTCCGCCCACCAAGATTACCCATGAGCGAGTCAACAAGATAAAGGAATATCTGCCTGAAGCGCCCTGGGCCAGGGAACAGCTCTACGCTAAGATGGGCATGGCTTATACCGTGGCGCGTGATTTAGCTATCTCTGACAAGGCATCTCTAGCTGAAACGATTATCAAGGATTACAAAGTAAATCCGACATTAGTCGGCGCAGTCCTGACCCAGCAACTGACTGCGCTAAAACATAAGGGTATGAGAGCGGATAAAATATTAGATGAATCATTCAAAGAACTCTTTGAACTCTATTCTAAAGGCCTGTTCCACAAAGAGGCCATTCCGCTGATTCTGACCCAGTTGGCTGGTAATATTCCTGATGATTCCGCGCCTGTCATTGCGACCCCGCCGGGGCGGGGGAAGCAATCTCATTTGGTTAAGGATATTATATCAAGGATGGATTTAGGCATCCTTTCGGACAAGCAACTTGACAAAGTAATCAGTGATATGCTCAAATCCGGGGAATTCAAGACATTTCACAAGAATGGGGCAGACACGCGGGGCAAGCAGATTGCCTATTACAGCGGCGTAATTATGAAGACCTGCCGTGGCCGGATTAGTGGCCAGGCGCTCCAAAAAGCGCTGGCCAAGCGGGTGAACCATGCCGAACAGTTTTAAAGGTGTTTTTGTGGCACACCGTATTCTTTTATAAACCGATACGGTTTCTGTTAATAACATTTGGCACCTCTTGTATACTTAGTGTTTTAGTAAGTTTACAAGAAACGGCGCTTGTTCGTATTTCGGATGCCGTTCGTTCGGTAAACAAATGCCGTTTCTTTGCCCATCAGATGCCATCCCTTATCAGCTTACTAAAACATTAAGTTTACAAGAAATGGCGTCTGTTTTGATTAGTAATGCCATTCGGTTATCAATCAGACGCCACTTCTTTATCAATCAGATGCCACTCCTAAGGAGCAGGGTGGGAATGTAACTCTGCCAGGGGGGTGGGGGGACTCCCCCCTGCCTGCGTAAGAGTTTGATTTATAAGGAGTTAAAGAAGGAATAATGGCAAAAAATGGTGGTTTTTAAGGCAAAAATAAGGATTTTTGTATGTGTAAATACCTGTTTTACTTCAAATGCTGTGAAATAAAGAGGTCCACCTCAGGCAGGCCGCCCTGTAGAATCAAATAGCCGTCGTGCGGCTCGCGTTCCGTTATTTCGTGGGCTATGGATGTGAGCATCATCTCCTTGACCTTGGCCGGTTCTTTGGTGTGGCCCAGCACCCAGCACAATTTCATATAGGCCACTTCAGGCAGCATATTGGCGCAGGGGATGACGCCCAGGTCCATCAAATCACGGCCCGTGTCATAGACATACATCTGGACATAGCCCCATAATGTCTGAACCGTCATCACGACCGTAATGCCTTTATCCACCGCCTTCTTTAACGGCGCATAGAGCGGCTTATTGACGTGGCCCAGCCCGGTGCCGGCAATGACAATGCCTTCATACCCGTGGTCAATCAGGGAATCAATCATGTCCGGCTTCATATTGGGATAATAATAGACAATGGCCACCTTTTCGTTAAAGGCCGTGTCTATCTTGACTTTCTTATCCGCGCGCCGGCGCTTGTAATCATCGGTAAAGAACTTGAATTCGGTCGGCGAGGCCAGACCTATGGGAATCCCGCCGATGGTCCTGAATGTGCTCCGGTAGCTGGAATGCATCTTGCGCACCCGGGTGCCCCGATGGAGCAGGCAATACTTATCGCTGGTCGGGCCGAACATGCAGACCATGACTTCAGCTGCGTCGCTGTAGGCCGCGGTCCGGACCGAGTTTATCAGGTTTAGGGCTGCGTCACTGGATGGCCGGTCGCTGGAACGCTGTGAGCCGACCATGACAATCGGCACCGGCGTATCTTGGACCATAAAAGAAAGTATGGCCGCGGTGTGGTGCATGGTATCCGTGCCGTGGCCGATGACAATGCCGGCCGCGCCGGCCTCGATTTCCTGGCCGATGGCCTGGGCCGTGGCGATATACTGCTCCGGGCCCATATTTTCGCTAAACACCCCGAAGAGTTTTATGGTCTTGAGGTTGCAGATATCAGCCAGTTCCGGCACCGCGCCGTAGAGTTCGCCCGGCGTAAAGGCCGGGATGACCGCGCCGGTCCGGTAATCCAGCCGCGAGGCAATGGTTCCGCCCGTGCCCAGCAGCGTCACATTGGGCTTGGCCGGGTCAAACGGGAATGCCTTTTCGGGAATCTTATAGATGGCTTCTTTATAGCCCAGTTCCTTGATGGCAGTGATGGAATCGATATTGATGCCGGTATTATATCCGGCCCGGATTTTCAGGACGATATGCTGGCTGTCGCCGGTCTCGGATCGGGGCAAGATGATGCCCTCGAACTCGCCTTTGGTGGTATTGATGATGACATCGCTCCAGACCTTGACGTTGAACTGGATGAGCTTCTCTTTGGCCTTGCCTTTATAGCCTTTATAAAAATCAGTGGTCATAAAATTAGAACACGAATCACACGAACACCGCAGTGACCGCGAAGCGAATTAAGCGAATCACACGAATAATATTAAATACAATACAATTATTATCGGAATAATCGATAAATAAGAATAGGCGGATTATTAAAGCTGTTATTCATTGCCAATCAGGGCGGGGTTTTATAGGATATATCGTATGACATTCACTAATTTATTCGGCGGGCTGTTATTTGGATGCATCGGGCTGGCTGCCTTCACGATAGGCAGGAAACGGGCCAGGTTTAAGATGATGATAACCGGTATCATTTTGATGGGTTTCCCTTATTTGATGGGTGATAGCGCCATAGCACTGTATGCCCTGGGTGGGCTTTTAACCGCGTCATTATTTGTGTTTAAAGAGTAATTTATAACAACTGGATTCAACTGATTAAACGGATAAACCTAATCTGATAAATCCGTTAAATCCTGTTGTCTAAATAAGGAGATTAACTTATGGTAGAAAGAACCGAATACAAAGGCAATCCGATAATCGTGCTCAAGCGCGACGAGAATGATAAATTCCCGTTCTCATTCGGATTATCCAAGGCCAAACTTATCCTGGAGAACCTAGAAGAAATCAAGAAGTTCGTCGAGGAAGGGAAATAGGCCCGGCAAGTAGGTAGTAGGTAGGATGTGGAATGTAGGTGGCCGGCGCGCGAGGGCCGGGACGGGAAATATATGACACGCGAAACCAGAAATAAAATATTGACGGTAGGTTTCATGTCTTTATTTACCATAGGGTTTTTAGTGGTATTGTATATCGGTCTAAGCGAAAAGAGCGCACAGGGAAGGATAAATGAATCCGCCAGAACGCCTATTCTAATCGGCCTACCAATAATGATTGTTGTTATGTCGGGTTTTTTATATGCGGCATATTATTGGAATTGGGGAAGTAAGCATTTTGATACTATGCCGAAGTTTTTTAAGATGTTCTGCGGCTCAACGACACGATCCGAATACGATTTCTTTTATAAAGCGTCAATAATTGCAACATTAATATTTTGTGTAATCTTGTTTATTTTCTTTCTATTTTGGAAATGGTAACTCTCATCGGTGAATAATATATTTAATCTGTGCAATCTGTGGTTTAGAAAGGTCTTGAATGAAATTCGGCGAATTTGGATACCTGCGACCGGATATCAAGGATGTCCAGACCCGTTACCAGATACTGCTGGACAAACTGGAGTCCGCGCCTACGCCTCAGGATATGGAATCCCTGATGGCTGACATCAATAAACTCCGGATTGAATTCGGGTCAATGGGCGCGATTGCGGCCATCCGCCACACCATCAACACCACGGACGAATTCTATAAGAACGAGCAGGCCTATTTCGACCAGGCCGGCCCGTTGCTGGGCCAATACGAGACCCGGTATTACGCCATCCTGATAAAATCCAAGCACCGGGCCTGGCTGGAAAACAAGGTGGGCAAGCATCTTTTTGTCATGGCTGAACTGGCCCTCAAGGTCTTCAAGCCCGAAATTGTGCCGGACCTGCAGGCCGAGAACAAACTCTCCACCGAATACACGGCCCTGCTGGCCTCGGCCCGGATAATGTTCGAAGGCCAGGAGCGGACCCTGTCCCAGATGGGTCCGTTCCTGATTTCGCCGGACCGGCAGATGCGCCAAAAGGCGGCTAAGGCCAAATACGCATTCCTGTCCAGCCACGAAGCCGAACTGGACGAACTCTATGACAAGCTGGTCAAGACCCGGGTGGCTATTGCCCATAAACTCGGATACAAGAACTTTGTGCAACTGGGCTATGACCGGATGGGCCGTTCGGATTACGACGCCAAGATGGTGGCCAATTTCCGCAAGCAGGTCAAGGAATTCATCGTGCCCATCGCCTCGGGTTTAAGGGAACGGCAGCGGGTCCGGCTCGGGCTGGACAAACTAAAATACTATGACGAGGGCCTGAATTTCCAGGACGGCAACGCCAAGCCCAAGGGCGACCCGGACTGGATTATCAACAACGGCCGGCAGATGTATTCCGAACTCTCGCCTGAAACAAAAGAATTCTTCGACTTTATGCTGGACAGCGAACTCATGGACCTGGTCAGCAAACCCAACAAGGCCGGGGGCGGTTACTGCGCCTTTATCGGCAAATACAAGGCGCCGTTTATATTCTCCAACTTCAACGGCACCTCAGGCGACATTGACGTCCTGACCCACGAGGCCGGACACGCCTTCCAGGCATACACCACCCGCGATTTTATTGTGCCGGAATACCAGAGCCCGACTTCTGAAGCGGCCGAGATACATTCCATGAGCATGGAATTCTTCACCTGGCCCTGGATGGAAAAATTCTTCAAGGAAGATACCCGCAAATACCGGTTCGGGCATCTCAATAACGCTATGCTCTTTATTCCCTACGGCGTCACCGTTGATGAATTCCAGCATTTCGTTTATGAGAATCCCAATGCCACGCCAACCGAGCGCAAGAAACAATGGCGCGAGATAGAAAAGAAATACCTGCCGCACCGGGATTATGATGATAACCAATATCTGGCCAACGGCGGGTTCTGGCACCAGCAGTTGCACATCTTCAAGAGTCCGTTTTATTATATTGATTACACATTGGCTGAGATATGCGCCTTCCAGTTCTGGAAGAAGTCGTTGGAAGACCGGACGAACGCCTGGTCGGATTATGTCAGGTTATGCCAGACCGGGGGCAAGCAGGCATTTGTCGGCCTGACCCAAGTGGCCAAACTGATATCCCCGTTCCAGGACGGCTGTGTCAAATCCGTGGTCGGGACCATCAAAACTTGGTTAGACGACGAGCAAAATAGTAGAATGTGAGGGTTTGAAAGGGAAAGGATATTAAAATATGAACAATAAAATTTCTATTATTCCGGCAGAACGTATTGAGCATTCCATCCTGTTAATTCGGGGCCACAAGGTCATATTAGATAAGGACATGGCTGCGCTTTATGGCGTAACGACTTTCAACCTTAATAAGGCGGTTAAACGCAATCTTAAAAGATTTCCGCCTGATTTTATGTTTCGGCTGACATCGGCTGAATTCAAATCTTTGATATTCCGGTTTGGAATATCAAAGCCAGGCCGAGGCGGAACACGATATTGCCCGTATGCCTTTACGGAACAAGGTGTGGCAATGCTGTCCGGAGTTCTCAATAGTGAAAGGGCGATATTGGTTAATATTGAAATCATGCGGACATTCGCCAGATTGCGCCGGATACTTTCATCGCACAAAGCAATGGCCCGTAAACTTGATGCATTAGAACAGAAATACGATACTCAATTCAGAGTGGTATTTGATGCGATTCGTCAATTGATGATAGAAGAGACCAAGCCAAAGCCGCGGATAGGATTTCGTAAACAATAGTCCGGCCGGTGCGCGGGGGTGTAAAGGAGGAAGGTAGCGATGAAAGTTCATGAGAAAATTGATTCTGTTAAGTCGCGAGAGGACTTTATAGATTTTCTTAATGCTTTAAGTAAGGATTTTCATGATAACCATGAATCCTGGGAACACATTAATTTAGAAGGTTATTTTGAGACTATTGCAGCTTGGTTAAAAGATACAAAAAATCCTGGTCCTTTGTATCAGGGGGCGCTTATTCCCGCAGATATTGATTGGAAATCTCTAGCGACAATATTTTATGTGGGTAAAATATATGAGTAGTTGAATTCGGAGTTTGGAGCGCAGAATAGTGAATTCTTTGTGGTCTTTGTGTGCTTTGTGTTGAATAATATATTTAATCTGTGTAATCTGCGTAAGTACCCGGTGCGCTTCAGCCACTGGCTGAATGCTGTCCGACCAGTGCTTCGCTTCGCGGTCTCTGCGGAGTTCGCACAGGGCTGTGGCTAATATTTATTTAGGAGTTTGATTATGAAATACCATAAAAGTTACGACCATTTGCTGATAGTGCTGGCCAAAGGCGATAAGATAATTGAGAAACTGAGCGAGGTCTGCCGCAATGAGAATATCCTGTCCGGATTCTTTAATGCCATCGGCGCAGTCAGTGCGGTGGAGATAGCGCACTTTGACCCGGCCAAAAAACAATACAGCTACAAACAGATGTCCGGCGCCCTGGAGATTGTCAGCTTAACAGGCAATATAACACGCAAGGACGGAGAGGTAGTAATTCACAGCCATATCTCAATCAGTGCCGAGGATATGCTCTGCTACGGCGGCCATCTCAAGGAGGCCGTAGTCAACCCGACATGTGAGATTACCCTGACCGACCTTAAAACCACCATATTACGCACCCTGGATAAAGACACCGGCCTGAATCTGATACAGTAAATCTATAACAGGGATACCCACGGAATTCAGACCTATTGGTAAAACGCCCGAATTAGCCGGAAAAGGATTGACAAATCCATTTGCGTGAGTATAATCAAACACACAATTTCAGTAAGGTATTCCCGGAATTGCAGATTCTTAAAATGGAATGGGAATGATTCCAGCGATGAAAATACGTAGTTTACTAATATTCCTGATTACTACCATTGCAATTAGTTCCTGTAGTAACTTTTCAGAAGAAGTGCAAGAAGATTTCATACCTATTCCAGCAGAAAAAGTTTACGGCAAATACTATCGAGGAGATGGCTTGGGTGTAAATCACTATTTGGAATTAGTGATGAATGGCAGGTTTATTTTCCGCTGGGATGGTTGCCTTGGGGAATACGACAAGAATGAAGGTGCATTTAAGATAGAAGGAGATAAACTGATTCTTTCGCCTGAACTTCCTAATATTCAGAAAGGTTTCCAGGGGACGCCTACTCAGTTTATCATCAGGCAGGCAGGTGAAGATATTTTCTTAATAGAAAAAGGAGATTTAAGAAAATTTGAGAAGGACCTAATGGGAAATGTAAGTTCACATGGCATATATTACAGGAAAATAATACTGGATGTTCAAGAAGACAATAGATATGAAGTCGGGATTGATTCTTCACTGCGCATTTATGACCGGGAGAGGACGAAACTCCTGGCAACATACACATCAAAAGACCTGTTTGGCGAGCTGGATAAATCATCCCCGTTTTCTCGTAGACATGCCCTTAGAAAATATAACGAATTAGATGATTGGCCGCTCTTTTTTATTTCCAATAATGACGCTAAATTAAATGTAATAACACGACGCAATAACCGGGCGTCGATTAACCTTGCTGATGGGAAAATTATTAGGAGTATTTCAGAATTTGATACAGAAGCAATTACGCCTGCATTAAAGAGTCTTGATTCTCCAATACCCCGAAGAAAGAAAACTGGTCTTATAGTTCTGGGCTATCTTAAAGTCGCTGAGTCAATTCCGGCAATAATAAAAATGCTTGATGACGAATCGTATCAACATACAATAACATCGGGTGAATATAAATACGAGCCTAAAACTATTCGGATAGCGGCTATTCGGGTACTGGCTAAAATCCAGGGGGATAAAGCATCTGATTTATTGCTGAAGTATTCCAAAGATGATGACCCTCATACCCGCGCTGCTGTTGTCTGTTCTTTCGTTGATATGAAACAAACGGTAAATGAGGGGTTGCTGTTGGAATTTATCAAAGACAACGACCCTTATGTAAGGTTAAGTGCAGTAGAGACAATAGGTCGAATTGGCGACAAGAAATACAGGGGATTGTTAGAGGTTCTTAAGGATGACAAGGAGGGCTATATCTGCGATTGGGCAAAAAGCATATTGGATTTATGGGACGGCAAAAGAACCTCTGTCGCCATACTTTCCGGGGATAATTATCCGCAGGATGACGATTAAGTATCGGAATCTGTCGAATCTGGGGTGGCTGGCAGGATATGGGGACGTCATATCTAATTATTCACCACCCCGTTAGAAGCGACCTAAATAAGATAGCAGAACAATCACCAAATCTAATCTGCCCCGATGGTTAATCGGGACTCCGTTCCGACTCCGCTGTCATTGAACCTGTCTGCGTGCGGATACGCACAGGCAGGAGCTTCTAACGGGGCTAACGAAAAACTTGCACAATCCCGCTGGCGGGGAAGAAATCCGCCTTGGTGGGAAAGAAATCCGCTTGAGCGGGGAAGAAATCCGCTTGAGCGGGGAAGATTTCCTGCCTACCGGCAGGCAGGCCGCCTTAGGGATGAAAGTTTTCGCCCAAGGATGAATGACTCAGACCAAGGGATGAAAGAGTCATCCCCAGGGATGAATGACTCAGCCCAAGGGATGAACGGCTCAGACCAGGGTCTGATTGGGTCAGACCAGGGTCTGATTGGGTCAGACCAGGGTCTGATTGGGTCAGACCAGGGTCTGATTGGGTCAGACCAAGGTCTGATTGGGTCAGACCAAGGGATGACCGGGCCAGACCCAGGGATGAAAAGTTCCGCCCCGGGGGTTGATTATTAGTATAACTGCTTTATTTTATTGGGTTGTAGTTAATTTACCCTTCGCCCTGCCCTCTCACGTCCCGAAGTTATCGGGACTTCGCTTCGGCTCCGCAAGGGGAGAGGAAATTAACGACCTAAAGGTCGTTGTCTACCGGGATTGGTAGACAACGCAATTTATTACGTTGTCAGGGAATAAAAAATCCCCCCATCCCTCCGTACGGAGGGAAAGGGGGATTAGAAAGATGCTTATTTATCCTTGGTCTCGAATTCGGCGTCTATGATGTTGTCGCCGTCCTTGCCTTTGCCTTTTTCACCACTGGGCGGTTGCTCCTGCTGAGGGGGTTCTTGGGTTCCCGACATATCGTCGGGACTACGCTCGCCTTGGAAAGAGCTCGCTCCGCCTGCCTGACCGCCGGTCTGTTTGTTGGCCTGTTCATACAATTTCTGAGCCAGGGTATGGCTGGATTTGGTTAGTTCCTCCATAGCGCTTTTGATTTCGGCTACGTCTTCCTTTTCCTTGGCTTTCTTGAGCCGCTCCAGCGCGGAGTTAATCTTGCCTTTTTCGTCCGGAGTGACTTTGTCGCCTAATTCGGCTACGGTATTTTCCGAGGAGTAGATTAACTGGTCGGCCTGGTTGCGCGCCTCGGCCAGCGATTTCCGCTGCTTGTCGTTCTCGGCATATTGTCCGGCGTCCTTGACCATCCGTTCCACCTCGTCCTTGGCCAGTCCTGAAGACGCCTGGATAACGATGGACTGCTTTTTGTTGGTGGCCTTATCAAGCGCCGCGACATTGAGTATGCCGTTGGCGTCTATGTCAAATGTTACCTCGATTTGTGGCACGCCGCGCCGCGCGGCCGGAATCCCGGCCAGGCGGAACTTGCCCAGGGTCCGGTTGTCGGACGCCATCTCGCGTTCGCCCTGGAGGATGTGGATTTCCACCTCGGTCTGGCTGTCGGCCGCGGTGGAGAATATCTCTTTCTTGCTGGTCGGAATCGTGGTATTGCGGGGTAATCCGGGGACACGTACCAATTTCTGACCAATCCGCAGTATTTTTCAAATCCAGCTTGACTAAACCATAATAATAGTTATATTATATTGGGAGAGGGATTTACTAATTAATCCTTGACTGTTTATAAAACAAGCCCCCGCCGTAAGCGGGGGCCTAACTCGCTGTCCCTTGCGGGATTCTATTATAATGGAGTCCCGTAGGGATAACGCCCCCGACTCCATCTGGGGACTAACAGCGAGTAAGAAAGGCATTTTATGGCCTACAAATCATTCAAGAGCAAGCAACGTTGGGAGGCATTCGGCGACAAGCCCGTTATCAGTATCCTTTCCACCGGTCTCATCTGCCTTAACAAGGTTTGTTACGATACATACATCAAGCCGACCAACTGCGGCTATGTGAAACTTTATTATAACCCGGACGAGAAAAAGATTGCTTTTGAGATGCGCCCGGCCAAGGCATACGGCGAGCCGGTATTCCTGGTTACGATGGCCAAGACCGGACCCATCGCCATCGTCAATGCCAGGTCGTTCCTGAAGCAGTGTGGCATAAAATATAATGAAAAATCCAGGTCTTATTTGGTCTACCCTGTCCCCCTGCCTGAAGCTGCATCGGGATATAAGCGCAAGTGGAGCGAGATACCCAGAGGCATTGAGATTCGCCTTACTGATGAGTATAGTAGTCCGGAATAAAAAATTCGTAAGGGTGGATATACCAAGATAGAGCGTAGCCTCCCGTCAGGGACAAGACGGTATGAGTATAGACACAAGACAGTATAGGTATAGACCAAAGACGTTAGGGGGATAGACCAAAGGCAATAGGGGTGTAGAGCAAAGGCAGTATAGGGATAGGTCAAAGGCAGTATGGGTGTAGGCCAAAGGCAGTATGGGGACAGGCCAAAGGCAGTATAGGGATAGGCCAAAGGCAATATGGATGTAGAGCAAAGGTAGTATAGGGATAGAGCAAAGGCAGTATGGGGATAGACCAAAGGCAGTATAGGGACAGGCCAAAGGCAATATGGGTATAGACCAAAGACGGTAGGGGTATAGAGCAAAGGGAGTATAGGGATAGAGCAAAGACAGTATGGGGATAGACCAAAGGTGGTATAGGGATAGGTCAAAGGCAGTATGGGGATAGACCAAAGGCAGTATAGGGGCAGGCCAAAGGTAATATGGGTATAGACCAAAGACGGTAGGGGTATAGAGCAAAGGGAGTATGGGGTGAGGTGGGAGAGGGGGGTAGGATAACTCCTGTTTTGCCTAACCCTATAATTTACAGGAGATATAAAAATGGGGCAAATTAAGTTTAAAACCAGCTTGGTTGCGCCGTATTTTACCGAGGCGCCTTCGGAAATCAAGGAGAACTGGCTGAAAAAGATGATAGCGAATAGGCAAAAGACCTTTCGCGGTCTGAAAAAGGCCATCAAGACCCAAAAGGATTTTAAGGAAAAGATTGCCAAACCGGCCCAGAAAGGGATTGCCTCTTTCATTAATCCGGAATATATTACCAGGGGCGGCCGGAGTTACCAGAATATAATGGACAAGACCAAAGATAGTTTTGGCCGGTCTGTAAAGCACTATTTCCAAAAACGGAAAGACGCCTTTGAGAGCGGGAAATATGAGGAGAAGTTGGAATCCGGTCAAAATGAATATGCCCGTCAGTGGTGCAGATACCTTGGACCGCTTAGGGGCTATAAGAAAGATAACATATTAGGGCTTCCCGCAATGGCCATAATGGCCCTGACCGGAGCGAAAGGCCTTGTGTCTTACCTGAGAGAACGAAAGGTTCAAGTGGATGGCGAATCGGTAAATATCATCACCCCTGAGAAACTCAACCAATTCAAGCGTCGGCTGAACGGCCGGATTGTCCATTGGGGCAGTGAGATAATCACCTTGGACTATGAAGTCACGGTCATCACGCGGGCCAATGAGGAATTAAATGAATTGGTTAACGAATATCGCCGCCCCGAAATTGCGACGTTCAGTCCTGCGGGCGCTTCGTCCCGATTAGGTCGGGATTCCGCTGTCGCTTCACATATCGACTTTATAATAGAAAAGATTCCGAATCCGGCCAAGCCGGGTGAACGGATAAAACAATTGGGATTGGATATCAGTATAGTTGTGGAATAATGGGACGCCCCGATGTAGTATCGGGACGTCCCTTAATAATCATATCCGCCAGAGGCGGATCTAATAGTCCCGCCTGAAGCGGGACTCTAAGATTTATCCTTGGTCTCGAATTCGGCGTCTATGATATTGTCGCCTTCCTTGCCTTTACCCTTTTCGCCACTGGGCGGTTGCTGTTGAGGTGGCTCTTGTCCCTGCTCAAATCCGCCACCCATCGGCCCGCCGGCATCTGGGCCAGCGCCGGGTCCTGCCTGGCCGCCGGTCTGTTTGTTGGCCTGTTCGTATAACTTTTGAGCCAGGGTATGGCTGGATTTGGTCAGTTCTTCCATAGCGCTTTTGATTTCGGCCACGTCGTCTTTTTCCTTGGCTTTCTTTAACCGTTCCAGCGCGGAGTTAATCTTGCCTTTTTCGTCCGGGGTGACCTTGTCGCCTAATTCAGTCACGGTATTTTCCGAGGAGTAGATTAACTGGTCGGCCTGGTTGCGCGCCTCGGCCAGCGATTTCCGCTGCTTGTCCTGTTCGGCGTATTGCCCGGCGTCCTTGACCATCCGTTCCACCTCTTCCTTGGCCAGTCCGGAAGACGCCTGGATGACGATGGACTGCTTTTTGTTGGTGGCCTTATCAAGCGCCGCGACATTGAGTATGCCGTTAGCGTCAATGTCAAATGTTACCTCGATTTGGGGCACGCCGCGCCGCGCGGCCGGAATCCCGGCCAGGCGGAACTTGCCCAGGGTCCGGTTATCGGATGCCATCTCGCGTTCGCCCTGGAGGATGTGGATTTCCACCTCGGTCTGGCTGTCGGCCGCGGTGGAGAATATCTCTTTCTTGCTGGTCGGAATCGTGGTATTGCGGGTGATTAACGGGGTCCGGATGCCGCCCATGGTTTCTATACCTAAGGTCAGGGGCGTCACGTCCAGGAGCAGGATGTCCTTGATGTCGCCTTTCAAGACCGCGCCCTGGATAGCCGCGCCCACCGCCACCACCTCGTCAGGATTGACCGAGCGATTGGGTTCTTTCTTGAAGTATTCTTTGACCAGTTCCTGGACGCGCGGGATTCTGGTTGAGCCGCCCACCAGGACCACCTCGTCCAGTTCTTCGGGCTTGAGTTTGGCGTCGGCCAGCGCCTGCTTGCACGGCGCCAGCGACGAGACCAGCAGGTCTTCGATGAGTTGCTCCAGCTTGGCCCGGGTAATGGTCAGCTGGAGATGTTTCGGGCCGGTGCTGTCAGCCGTGATAAAGGGCAGGTTGACCTCGGTCTGGACCGAGGATGACAGTTCGCACTTGGCGCGTTCGCAGGCCTCTTTCAGGCGCTGTAATGCCATCTGGTCTTTGCGCAGGTCAATGCCTTCCTTTTTCTTGAATTCGTCAGCCACGAAATTAATCAGGCGCTGGTCAAAATCATCGCCGCCCAGATGGGTATTGCCGTTGGTGGACAGGACCTCGACCACGCCGTCGCCCACTTCCAGGACTGAGACGTCGAAGGTGCCGCCGCCCAAATCATAGACGGCCACCTTTTCGTTCTTCTTCTTATCCAATCCGTAGGCCAGTGCCGCGGCGGTCGGCTCGTTGATGATGCGCTTGACGTCCAGGCCGGCGATTTTTCCGGCGTCCTTGGTGGCCTGGCGCTGTGAGTCGTTGAAATATGCCGGCACGGTAATGACCGCGTCAGTCACCTTTTCGCCCAGGTATGCCTCGGCGGTTTCTTTGAGTTTCTGGAGAATCATGGCCGAGATTTCCGGCGGCGAATACTGCTTGCCCCGGGCCTCCACCTTGACCATTTCATCGCCTGAGCCGACCACCTTGTAGGGAACCATCTTTTCCTCCTGGGCTACTTCGGAGCGCCGGCGGCCCATAAAGCGCTTGATGGAATAGACGGTATTGGCCGGGTTGGTGATGGCCTGGCGCTTGGCTAATTGTCCGACCAGCCGTTCGCCCTTGTCCGTGAATGCCACGATGGACGGGGTCAGCCGTCCGCCTTCGGCGTTGGTGATGACGGTGGTCTCGTTGCCTTCGCGCACGGCCACGACTGATAAAGTGGTGCCCAAATCAATGCCTATAGTTTTTCCCATATAAAACTCCTTTTTAGAGCCAGTTAAACAGACAGACACGAAGTGGCTGTATGTTGTTACTGGGTCTTATCCCGATGAGTCCCACAGGGACGACATCGGGGCTTTCCTTTATCTAACCATAATATACATTATTCCGCCTAACTCTCCTTGACTTAGGTCAAGGGACACGCAATTTTACCGGTTCCGCAATCAATGAGTATATATTAAGTGCGCGGGTTTGTCAAGTAAAAATGAAACCGCAGATGAACACAGATAAACACGGATAATCAGCGTTCTATTTCTTTTCTTTCGCCTTATTAATTTCCTCTTCCGGCACGCCGAGTTTCCTTAATGCTTTCTCGGCGGCTTCATATACATCGTTGCCTTTATAATCAAGAAACTTCTTTATCTCAGGGATGGATTTCTTATCTCCCAATTTAGCAAGCGCAGTAATAGCAGCTTTACAGCAAATTGGGTTTTGACCAGTAAGAAATTTTCGTATTTCCGGGATAGATTCTTTGTCTTCTAAATTGCCGAGAGCAGATATGCATGCACTTTGTAACACTACTTCGTCATCGTGAAGCAATTTACGGATTTCCGGGATAGATTCTTTGTCGCCAGATTCTCCAAGGATAAGGACATTATGATAACAGACACGTTTATCTTTATTATGAAGTTCATGACGTGTATAATAAATAGAATTACGGTACCAGACGAATCCGGTTATGGCGATTACGACAAGAGTAATCTCGCCTATCAAAATAATCCATTTGGTTCGTGTGGTCATATTTTAATCTGCGTAATCTGTGCAATCTGTGGTTTCCGACTACCTATTTCCCACCCGGACGGCCGCCTGGATGCCCGCCGCCCATGCCTCCACCCATTCCACCCATGCCGGACGGGAACGGGACTTCCACTTCCTTGGGCAAAGGGAATGTTATGCTGGAATTGGCAATATCCAGCAGGGCTGCGGATACCAGATTGATGGCGTTATCAATCTTCTCGATGTCGAGCTTGTCGGCCGTGTCGTTGACAGTATGCTGTTCCATAAAACGGCTGGAGGTGAAGTTGAGGGACGGTATCTTCTCCTCGTAAAATGAATAATAGTCCGAGCCGAACTTGAAGGTGAATTCGATATTATCCTTGAGGGTCAGGGGTAGTCTGGATTGGCCATTGGCTTTTTTAATGACATCGTAGATCTCAGGATTTCTCAGCACGCCCATGACAGTAAGTTCGGTCGGATTGCCCCGGCCGAGCATATCCATATTTAACATAGCAATGGTCTTGGACGGCGCGGTATTGTGTTTAGCATAGTATCTGGAGCCAAAGAGCCCCATTTCCTCGGCGCCGAATGCCACGAATACGATATTGCGTTTGGGTTTTATGCCGGAGCGGGCCAGGGTCTCGGCAATGGACAGCAGTCCGGCCACGCCTGAGGCGTTATCATTGGCGCCCGGGAAATATTTACCGTCTGCGGTTGAACCGAGATGGTCATAATGCGCGCCCAGGACCACGCTGGCCAGCAGTTCGCCCTTGAGCGTTGCAACTACATTATATGTAGTGCAGTCTTTGGCCCAGGTGGTATCAGTGGTGATGCCAACTGTGGCCGGCGCGGCCAGCAGTTCCTTGGCCACCTCTTCGGTTACTACCACGGCCGGCAATATGGGGTCGGTAGCGACTCTTGATTGCCCGCCCAGGATAACGAAACGCAGGGTCAGATTGGATGCCGCGGCCTCCGGCGACCTGAGCCGTTTCTGGATGGCCTCGGACGGGAATTCCTGCCAGACCGCGCTGTCGTCTGCCAGGCCCTTGGCTGAAACAACGACGATGCCCTTGGCGCCGCGGTTCTTGGCGTTGGCGGCCTTGAGGATTGATGACGAGTATTTGGCGGCGGTGATAGTGCCTGAGACAACCAGTTGGACCAGCGGCTCGGGCAGTCCGGCCTTGACCACGACTATCTTGTCCCTGACGTCAATGCCTTTGTAGTCGTCATATTTGAATTCTTCGGCGGTGACGCCGTAGCCGGCCGCCACCAGCGCGCCGTTGACTTCGCCGTTAGCGCTTAAATTAAGGGGCAGGAAATCCTTGCCCAGGGTGTACGGCTTGATTTCCCATTTGTCGGTTGGCTTCATCCCCAAGGCGGTCTTCTGGCCCAGTTTCTGCATCTGGATATCAAAGGGCTGGAGTTCGGTGGCCAAGCCGTATTTCCGAAATTCAGCGGCGATGTATTCAGCCGCGGCCTTGTCGCCTTCAGCGCCGGCAGCCCGGCCGGCTAACGCCGGAGATGCCAGAAAGGCGCAGTGTTTCCGGATGGCATCCAAGCGGGGGTTTTGGGCCGGCGCCGGAGTGGGCGCTGCCTGGGTAATCTGGTCGCCGGTAAAGCTGTATTCCAGCGAGTTGAACGGGGCATTGAAATCGCCCTTGCGGATCATCTGGCCCTGCTCAAAGATGATATAGTTGTCCCAGCGGTAGAAGAATATGACCCGGGCCGGCCGCTCGGACGCCTGCTGGGACAGGCCCATAAAAAGGGTGATGTATTTCTTGCTGTTATACGGGCTCCAGCACGAGGCCATGACCGCCTGGCCGGGCGAGTTATAGGTGGTGTTGTTGATGACGAAGCCGTCCTTCATCAGTTTGAAATTATCGGGCTTGAACCTGGCCTCGTTCATCAACTGGGCCGCGGCCAGATTGATGGCCGGCGAGCCGAGAATCATGAGCGAATTATTATTTAGGTCGGCCTGGACGAACTCGCTGTCCGCCTTCATGGCCGCTTTTTGGTTTCCGGCTACCCGTTCGGCCACCTTTTTATAGAGGGCGTTTTCCTCGGGCGTTCCGGCCGAGGGATAAACCACCAGGAGATTCTTGTCGCCCATGGTGGCGCCCAGGCAGGGCCAGAGTTCCTTGTCCTTGAGCCGGCGGAAGATGTTGTAGTCCGGGTCAACGGCCAGTGACAGCGGTTTACCGGACTTGACCTCGATGGTCTTTGGGTCTACGAGGTTGGACACCTCGACGATACTTTCTTCCTTGCCCTGGTCAGTAGTGACGACCACCGGCAGCATTATTTTGAATGGCGGGACCGTATTCTGCCTGATGGTAAATGAGACATTCTGTTTGTCGAGTGATACATTTTCCAGTGCCAGGTCCGGGATGCCGGTCCGGTCCAGCCACTGGTCAAAGAACCACTGGAGTTTCTGGCCCGAGGTCTTTTCAAAGGCGAACTGGAAATCCTCCCAGTTGGCTTTGTTGCCGCCTTTTTCCTTGATGACCAGGCGCAGGGCATCGACGAACGCCTTATCGCCCATCATCTTCCGGAGCATATGGAACATGGCCGATGGCTTGCCGTAGCCGATTTCGTTGTCGATTTCGGCCTGCTTGCCCACGAAGGTCCGGACCGGCTTGTCATTGCCTTCGTTGACAAAGGCCGAGAACTTGACGCAGTTAATCCGGCGGTAATTCAGGGCGTCAACCGGGGTTTTCTTGAGTTCCAGGAAATAATAATTGGAGCAGTAGGTGGTCAGGCCCTCGCACCAGTTGCCGCGCGATTCGTCGACATTGACGTAGTTGCCCCACCAGCAGTGCATTATTTCGTGGCCCAGCCCGCCTTCGTTGGCGTGCCGGCCCATCATGATTACATCCGTGCCGAGCAGGGTATATGAAGGCATGCCGTAGCCGGTGGTGAAGAAATTCTCCACGATGGAGAAGGACTTGAATGGATAGGGCGTGAGAAAGGTCGGGAAGAGCGCCAGGAAATTCTTGGCCGCCTCGATATGCGCCTGGGCAAACTGCTGGGAGTCCTTGTAGAAATAAGACGCCACCCGGATGCCGTTGAACTGTTCCGCGGTGATGACGTATTTTCCGGCTACTAAAGTGTAGCTGTCAAACAGGATATCGCTGGTCCAGGTGGTCCTGACCTGGTTGCCCACGACCGTGCGGGCCTTTAATTCGTTCTGGCCGACTACCTCCCATCCGGCCGGGGTGAGCGTGGTGACCTCAAAGCGAATCATCGGACTGGACGGGACTCTGGGATACCAGCCGGAGCCGTGGTGCAGATACACGCCTTCCTCGGAGATGATGCCTGAGGTCCGGCCGCCGGCCACAAAGCCCAGGGTCTTTTCAGTTTCGGGCTTGTCGTATATCTTGCCTTCGTATGAGGCGATGAGCGTGAACTTGTCCGGGGTTTGGGTGCTGGCCAGCGGCAGGGAGAAATTATATGATTGCAGGCCTTCTGATTTGCCTTTGGTGAATTTGACGGGTTTGGATGTTTTGCCGTCGCTTAATGCCAGCGATTTCAGTTCCAGTCCCGGATGCAGGGCGAAAAAGAAATTGCCTACCTTGGGCGGCACACCCTGTTTCTCAACCGTTGCTTCCAGGGTATCGGTGGCCGTGATATAATGGATGGTCGGGTCGAGTTCAGCCGTAATCTTGTGGCCTGTGATATTAAGCGGCTCCGGGGCTGACGATGGCGTGCCGGCCATACCTGAGGATTGGCAGCCGCAGATTACACAGATTAATACCAGGGAATAAAGTAGTACTTGTTTCATAGTTAAGGCCTTTCTATATTAATAATATGAGGTTAGAAATAGTTCTTTTACCTCTCCGGACAGGGTGAGTCAAGCAAATAATGTAATGATTAAATTGACCTCGTCGGGGATTTAAGGTATTTATTTTTAACCACGAGATTAACACGAGATTCCACAAGATAATAAGTAATAATCTGTGAAATCTGTGGCTAAAGAGGATGAGTATATGAATAAAGAGATTATCAGCCGGATAATAGAATCAGCCGAGGCCAAGTACCTGATGCTCAACCAGGCCGAGGTGATTGCCAAAATAGCGGATAAGGTTATCAGCGCGCTCAAGAAGGGCAACAAGGTGGTGCTGTTCGGCAACGGCGGCAGCGCCTCGGACAGCCAGCATCTGGCGGCTGAAATCGTGGGCTGTTTTACCAGGCGTAGCCGCCGGCCATTGCCGGCCATTGCCTTGACTGCCAATACATCCAATCTGACCGCCATCGGGAATGACTATGGGTTTGAGAATGTATTCAGCCGGCAGGTTGAGGCGCTGGTTAATCGGGGTGATGTGGTGCTGGCGTTTTCCACCAGCGGGAATTCGGTTAACGTGATAAAGGGCGTTCAGGCCGCGCGTAAGAAGGGCGCTTATGTTATCGGCTTTACCGGCCATAAGAAGAATAAACTAAAGTCGTCCGTGGATTTATGTTTCTCGGCCCCGGCTGATACCTCAGGCCGGATTCAGGAATGCCATATTACCGCCGGGCATATTGTGTGCGAGATGGTGGATAGGGCGTTTTAAACCACAGATAGATTCGCTGTGCTCACTACAAGTTTGCACAGATTGACACAGATTAAATACGAATGATTTACTATTACATTATTTGCGCTGTTGTCGGGTATCTGATTGGCTCAATTCCTTTCGGTTATATCATTGTCAAACTCAGGAAAGGCATAGACATTCGCACTGTCGGCAGCGGGAATATTGGGGCAACTAATGTTGTAAGGATTGCTGGATTACCTTGGGGCATACTTTGCTTTTTGTTAGATGCAGCCAAGGGGTTTTTGCCTACACTGTATGTTATTTATAACTTAACTTGTTCACCGCGAGCGGAAATCGTCGTGACCCATGGTGATTTCGGTGGTTGCACCGTAATAGAAATGACAAGCGGGGCAATAATAGGATTAAGCCTTATTATCGGACACCTTTTCCCTGTTTATATCCGTTTTAGAGGGGGCAAGGGAGTGGCCACAGCGCTTGGGGTGTTTTTAGCGCTTACACCTGAAGCAACAATTGTTTCATTTATTATTTGGTTGGTATTATTTTCGTTATTTCGTTATGTTTCTGTTGCGTCAATTATGGCTGCGGTCTCATTGCCAATAAGTTTTGGATGGATAACACAAAGTAAATATCCCATAAGGAGTATATGGGAATATTATTATGGATTATTTATTGTTTGTATCATTGTTGCCATATTAGTTATTATCAAACATATTCCCAACATCAAGCGGTTGATTAAGGGAACGGAGCCGAAAGTTCGCCTGTGGGGGCGAAAAGCGGAGGAGAAGTTACAATAGGTTACAGCGTCCTGCGGACTGTTACAAGAGGTTACAGGAAGTTGCTTTTAGTAACCCTTTGTAACCTATTATTGTAACCTCGTGTAACTATTTGTAACATTTATGAGAATTCTTGTACTCGGCGATGGCGGTTGGGGCACGGCATTAGCTCTAGTCCTGCATCACAATGGGCACCAGGTCACGCTCTGGAGCAAATTCCCGGAATACGCGCAGTATATAAACCGGAAACGGGAAAACACCAAGTTTCTGCCCGGTATCAAACTCCCGCCAGCAATTACTGTTACTTCAGAACTCGTAATTCATAATTCAGAATTGATTGTCATGGCGGTTCCGACCCAATTCTGCCGTTCAGTGCTTAAGGATGTAAAATTCCGCATTCCGCACTCCGCATTCCGAATTCCAATTGTTTCCGTAGCCAAAGGCATAGAGCAGACAACCCTCAAACGTCCGAGCCAGATTATCAAAGAGGTGCTGGATTATCCCAATGATAAGATTGCGGTCCTGTCCGGCCCGAGCCATGCCGAGGAGGTGGCGCGCCAGAAACCGGCCAGCGTGGTGGTGGCATCAAGCAATAAGAAATTAGCCCGCGATTTGCAGGCCATCTTCAGCAACGAGTATTTCCGGGTCTATACCCAGGATGACGTGGTCGGGGTGGAGACGGCCGCGGCGGTTAAGAATATCATTGCCATTGCCGCCGGTATCTGCGACGGCCTGGGCTTGGGGGATAATGCCAAGTCCGCTTTATTGACCCGGGGCATGGTCGAGATTTCCCGGTTAGGCGAGGCGCTGGGCGGAAACAAGAAGACATTCTTCGGGCTGGCTGGCATCGGCGATTTGATTACCACCTGTATCTCGCCGCACGGCCGGAACCGGGCGGTCGGTGTGCGTATCGGTAAAGGCGAGACCCTGAAACAGATATTGAAGTCAATGCAACAGGTGGCTGAAGGCGTCTGGACCACCAAGGCCGTAATTAATTTGGTCAAGAAGTATAAAGTAGAAATGCCGATTACACAGGAAGTGTATAATATTTTGTTTAAGAACAAAAGTCCTATTAAAGCGGTGTATAGCTTAATGACCCGTAAACCCAAGGGGGAGTGATGGATGAAAGATATTTCCGTAATTATCGTAGCCGCCGGTGAGAGCAAGCGGATGGGTATGGGAATCCGAAAGCCATATCTGACGCTTAAAGGAAAACCGGTGCTGCGTCATAGTATTGATGTCTTCAGGGGTATCTCGGCTGTAAAAGAGATCATTATTGCCGTAAATCCCAGAGATACCCAGATAACGGAAAATATTATCAGGAGGTTTAAGGAGGTAAGAACGGTGGCCGGCGGGGCGCGCAGGGTTGATTCGGTATTTAACGCCCTGATGGCGACCGATAACCAGAGCCGGATGGTCCTGGTGCACGACGCGGCCCGTCCTTTTGTCAGCCGCCGGGATGTGCTAAGATTGATTAACCAGGTGCGCCGGAGCGGAGCGGCCATATTGGCTGTGCCGGTAAAAGACACTATAAAGAGGACGAAAGAACTAAAGAACCTTATTATAAAAGAAACCGTAACACCGAGGGAATCATTATGGGCGGCGCAGACGCCACAGGGATTCAGGCGGGATTGGTTGGTCAGGGCCTATCAGGACAGGGGAGTTAATGTGACGGATGACGCGTCCCTGGTGGAGAGAATGGGATTGCCGGTACGCATTGTCCGCGGGTCGGAAGCCAATATCAAGATTACGACTAAGGCGGATATACGTGGTAAGTAGACAATAAACAGTTGTCAGTAGACAGCTATAAGATGAAGAAGATAATCATATTCGGCGGGACGTTTAACCCGATACATAATGGACATCTGCGCATGGCCCGGGTACTCCGGAGTAAATTCAGGCCCGATAAAATTCTTTTTATTCCCTGCCACATCCCGTATCACAAGAATTATCAGGGATTGGCTGATCCGAAACACCGGCTGGCGATGGCTCGACTGGCTATTGCCGGAATGCCCGGCTTAGCGACCTCGGATATGGATATAAAAAGGGGCGGACGGACATTTTCCATTGATACCGTTAAGGCGCTGAAGCGGAAATACAAAGCCGGGACGGAATTATATTTCGTCATCGGTGCTGATTCGCTGATTGACCTGTCGCGCTGGTATAAGATAAAAGAACTGAGCCGGCTGTGCAGGTTTATCACCATAGCCCGGACCGGGTTTGATTCCGGCAAACTAATCAAGGGATTGCCGTTTCCGAAGGATGTGATTGATGAAATGAAGCGGTTATATCAGTCAAGCCCGAGGATAAATATTTCCTCAACCCGGATCAGGGCCAATATCAGGGCCGGAAAACCGATAAAATCTCTTGTCCCCAGGGCAGTGGAGAGTTATATTAGAAACTACGGTTTATATAAGTAAGTCTCATTGTGTCATTCCCGTGACCCCTAACGGGATTCTTATTAATGAGAGTTCCGTAGGAAAAACGGGAATCTAGGTTTTCCAACGATGTTCTGGATTCCCGCCTACGCGGGAATGACATATAAGTGTGTTAAGTATTATGAATATTCTTTTTACCAGCATGGCCAAGGACTTTTTCTCGAGTATCGGCCGGCATCTGGTCCTGCTGGGCGATACGGCCAGGTCATACCGTTACATCGGCAAGCGGAAGTCCGCCATCCTGGCCGAGGTAGAGCGGGGCGTCTTCGGTTCGTTCCCGGTGGTGATGATAGTCGGCGTCTTTACCGGCATGGTCCTGGCGTTCCAGTCCGGCAAGGAGCTGGCTGATTACGGGCAGGAGTCGTCTATCGGCGCGCTGGTGGCGGTGACCATGTGCCGCGAGATGGGACCGGTCATGACGGCCTATATCCTGGCCGGATTGATCGGCTCGACCATTGCCGCGGAACTGGGCACCATGAAGGTCTCCGAAGAAGTGGATGCACTGTCGGTCATGTCTGTTGACCCGGTTAATTACCTGGCCCTGCCCCGGATTATTGCATTGGCCATCATCAGCCCGATTCTGACCATTTACACCAATATCATCGGCATATTGGGCGGGGCAGTGATTGGAAGACTGAAACTGGAGATTAGTTTTCCGTTTTATTTCCGCCGGGCCATGGAAAGCCTGGAGATGATTGATATTTACAGCGGGTTATTCAAGGCATTCATATTCGGGCTGACCATCGCGATAGTCGGCTGCGTCCAGGGGCTGAATGCCGAGAACGGCGCGGCCGGCGTGGGCAAGTCCACCATGAAATCCGTGGTTATCTCCTTCGTCTCAATATTGATATTGGATTTCCTGCTGACCTGGATGTTTTACTAAGCATAGAGCAAAGGGCGTGTAGCATAGAGTTACTATACGCTCTACGCTCTACGCTCTACGCTTATTTATTATGTCTAACAATCTCTGGCCTCAAATTGAATCCATCCTTCTCCAGATTACCAATCCATCCCAATACACCGGCGGGGAGTTTAATAGCGTAACCAAGGACCACAATTCGGTTGATGTCAGGATAGCCCTGGCATTTCCGGATAAATACCAAATCGGAATGTCGCACTGGGGCCTGCAGGTGCTCTACGGGCTGGTTAACAGCCGGACCGATGCCCTGGCCGAGCGCGCCTTTGCACCGCAACTGGATATGGAGCAGATGATGCGGGCCAAAGGCATACCGCTGTTCACATTGGAGAGCCACACGGCGGTCAAGGATTTTGATATCTTCGCGCTCTCGCTCCAGTATGAACTGGTCTATACCAATGTCCTGAATATGCTCGACCTGGCCGGGATTCCTCTGGAGCGGACTAAACGTGATGACTCGCATCCGCTGGTTATTGCCGGCGGTCCGTCTGTATTCAACCCTGAGCCGATGGCGGATTTCATTGATATATTCGTAATCGGCGATGGCGAAGAGGTACTGGTTAAGATAGTAGATGAGTTCAAGAAGTGCAAGGCGGAAAAACTCGGGCGCACGGAGACAATTAAGCGTTTGGCGCAGAATGTGCCGTCTGTATATGCGCCGGCATTGCATGAAGTCACATACAATTCTGACCAAACCATAAAAGCCATAACACCGTTTGCGGTTATTCCCAAAGCCACGGTGGCAAACCTGGATGAGGCGTTTTATCCGATTGCGCCGATTGTCCCGTTCGGAGACGCCATCCATAACCGCATCAATCTGGAGATAATGCGGGGCTGTCCGCATTCCTGCCGGTTTTGCGTCTCCAGCGTGATTAAATCGCCTTTGCGCTTTCGTTCGGTCTTCAAACTCCTGGAACTGGCCGAGCGGATATACCGTAACACCGGCTATGATGAAATCTCCCTGTTGTCGCTGTCCAGCGGCGACCATCCGGATATAGACGAACTAATCCTGCGCCTGACCAGCCGGTTCAAGAGCAAGCGGGTGGGGCTGTCCCTGCCGTCCCTGCGGGTGGATGAGCGGTTGATGAATTTACCAGCGGTCTTGAATGCGGTGCGCAAATCAGGGTTTACCATGGCGCCCGAGGCCGGGACCGACAAACTGCGCGCCATTATTAGCAAGGACATCAAGGACAAAGACCTTTATGAAGCGGTCCGGGCGGCATATAAAAACGGCTGGCGGCTGGTGAAACTATATTTTATGGTCGGACTGCCCGGCGAGACCATGGACGATATCAAGGCCATTGCCAATATGATACGGCAGGCATCGCAAATCGGCCGGGAATTCCATAAACAACCGGGTAATATTAATGTAACGATTTCGCCATTTGTGCCCAAGCCCCACACGCCGTTCCAGTGGGCCGGGATGGACAGCATAGAAACCCTGCGGGCAAAGCAGGCATTTCTCAGAGACCAATTAAGGTCCAGGCATATCAAGGTCAAGTTCCATCCGCCGGAACGCAGTTTTATTGAATCAATCTTCTCGCGCGGTGACCGGCGATTAGGCCGATTGCTTATCAATGCCTTTAAGCAGGGGTGCAAGTTTGACGCCTGGGACGAGCACTTTGAATTCTCCAAATGGCTCAAGGCGATAGAACAAAGCCAAAAAGAACTGGAGGGATTTAGCCAGCGGAGCGTGAGCGAAGTCCCGATGGATATCGGGAAATTCTATGCCATTCGCAAGAGAGACATTTCAGAGGTCTTGCCCTGGGATATGATAGATGGCGGACTGAGCAAGGAGCATCTCAAACAAGATATGGCTTCTGTGACCCAGGCCGTTGGTGCGCCGATATCTGAATAGTAGTTATAGGTGAAAAGGGAATTAAGTGTGGAGTGTTCCCCGAATAGAGAGAATATTTTGCATATGAAGTTCTTTATCACTTTGTTTTTATGTTTAAGCTTATCTGGTTGCACAAGTACTTTAGTAGGGGGTGGTATACCAACTATAATAGTTCCATATATGGCAGCGGCTATTGACGGTCGGTTAGATAGTTCTTCATCTAAAGAAGGAATATTTCTGAAAGTCACATCGACTAATACTAAAGGTTGGGATACCACTTCTTTTAAATTCTATGATTCGGCGACATCACAAAAGATAAACTATGGAGAAGGGCAAAAAGAAGATTATGAAATTGGATTTATTAATAGTAAAATGTATGACGGGTGGTCATTTGCATTCTCTAAAGGGCAATATGATGCTACAGTTAACGGTATAAAAGACCGGCTAACCGAAAGGCAGTATTACATTAATCATACCTATCTTTTTAAGGAGGAATTGTATGGTATTCAGCCGTTCATTAAAGCAGGATTTGGGATAATGCATCAGGACTTCAATAATTTAGATTTAGGTCGAACAGATTATCCCGGGTCTAATGCTGGAGCGTTGCTTAATGGCGCCCTTGGTCTTAGAATCTCTGTTTACAAGGAAATATTCTTATCAATTGGCGGTCAATGGGAACGGTTTGCTGTTGGGGAGGGGGACCCCACGGGATGGTGGGAGCGTAACGATGATGTAACGCATCGTTTCAACTCGTTTATTTCTATTTCGGGAGGACTTTGACCGAGTTTGGGGGACAGCATACTTTATAATCGGGGGGATGCCCTCCAGAGGTGGGCAAGCGATACCGCCCTTAAACAGGCGGTGGGCCTGCCTGCCGGTAGGCAGGTAGCCACCGAATTGCACTAACCCTGCCCTCTGGCGGGAATATCGGGGGATGTTCTGCTAACTCCCCAAAAGTTTCCGGAGTGTCCACGGATGGTTCGGGGACATCCACGGATGGTCGGGGGACGTCCACGGATGGTTCGGGGGCGTCCACGGATGGTTCGGGGGCGTCCACGGATGGTTCGGGGGCGTCCACGGATGGTCGGGGGCGTCCACGGATGTTCGGGGGCGTCCACGGATGGTCGGGGGCGTCCACGGATGTTCCGGGGACATACGGCAAAGTCATGGGAATGTTCGCCAAACATAGATAGAATAAGTGGTTATAAGAGATTGCCACGCCCTACGGGTTCGCTGGATGCGGTCCCTTCGGGCTCGCAATGACTGTCATTGCGAGGAGTCCCAGCGGAACGACGAAGCAATCTACTTTAATAAGAGATATTTTAGGGGTTAGAGTATATGCTTAATTGTGTTAGTATAGGTTGCAAGGTCAATCAGGCGGAGATGGCGGAGATAAAGGACGGCCCAGCCCTGGCCCCGAAATTATCGGGACTTCGTTGCGACTCCGCACGCACGGGCTGGGTGAATGTCTGCGTGTTGAATACCTGCGCTGTGACTGCCACGGCTGAGGCCAAGTCCCGCAAACTTATCCGCCGGCTCATTCGTCAGAATCCCAATTCCCGGCTGATTGTTACCGGATGCCTGGCCCAGGCCAAGCCGGAGGAGGTTAAACGGTTGATACGGAAAGATGATGTGGTGATTGGTAATAAAGATAAAGTACGCATACCGGAGATGGTTTTGCAACTTAAGAACCCCGCATCAGGGTGCGGGGTAAACTCCAGAACTGAAAAACTAAAGAACAGTTCTTTAGTTCTTGAGTCCTTTAGTCATTCAGTGTGCGCCGAAAGGCGCACCAGGGCTTTTGTAAAGATTCAGGATGGGTGTAATAATTTCTGTTCATATTGCATCGTGCCGTTCCTGCGTTCGGAAATGTGGTCCAAGCCGCTAAATACAGTTGATAAGGAGATAAGGGAATTGGTTAATAAGGGTTATCAGGAAGTAGTTCTGACCGGGATTAACTTAGGCAAGTATGATGATTTAACGGGGTTGCTAAAGAGATTGCTCAAGATTAAAGAACTTAAGCGGCTTCGGCTGAGTTCCATTGAGTTAGAGGATGTCAGCGATGAGCTGATTGATTTGATAGCCGAAAATCCCGTTATTTGTCCGCATCTGCATATCCCGTTGCAGAGCGGGAGCGACCGAATTCTTAAATTAATGAAGCGGCATTATACTTCCGGGGATTTTATAAAGCGGATTAATCTGCTCAAGCGCCGGATAGCGAATCCGGCTATTACCACGGATATAATAGTAGGATTCCCAAGCGAAACCGATGATGATTTCCGGCAGACCCTGGCGGTCTGCAAGGAGGTAGGTTTCAGCAAGATACACATATTCCCGTTCAGTCCGCGTCAGGGTACGGCGGCTTTTGGGATGACGGATAATGTCAAGTCCGATATAATAAAAAAGCGTTTTAATATTCTCAATAATCTTGCCAGCGAATTATCTTTAAAGTATAAACAACTCTTTATCAATAAAGAGGTTGAGGTCCTGACCGAAGATTCAAATGAAGGTTTTACTGACAGGTATATTAAAGTCAGTATCAAACCAAGCGGAGAGATAAAGCCCAACCAGATAGTTAAGGTTAAGATAACCGGAATTAAACCGGATTGGGTGAGCGGAATTCGGAGTGCGGAATGCAGAATGCGGAGTGGGAATCAGTGAATAATTATAAAACTGTTATAAGCAAGATTCTGGGCGTGGTAAAGAAGCACCGGCGGTTCCTGATTACCGGGCATGCCCGGCCGGACGGCGATTGCCTGGGTTCGGAACTGGCTATCGCCCGGATGCTTACCCGGATGGGCAAATCAGCGCATGTAATTAATTACGGTTCGATCTCCCGGGAATTATTCTTTATGCCCGGGGTAAAGCAGGTCAGGTTCTATCGCAAAGGCGATAGGTTACCGGATGATATAGAGGTTGCTTTTGTCATTGATTCCGGGGGCTTAAGCCGGCTGGAGGAACTGGAACCGGCTGTCCGCCGGATGCTGGCAGCAAAGAGCAAGCCCTTCCTGATTAACATTGACCACCATCCCTCCAACGGAGATTTCGGGGACATTAACTGGGTTAACGCGAAAAGTTCTTCGGTAGGCGAGATGATATATTTGCTGATTAAACAGAGCGGCGTAAAGATGGACAAGGATATCGCCACCAATCTCTATGTTTCGCTGGATACCGATACCGGGCATTTCTGTTTTGAGACCACCACGCCGATGAGCCATCAGATAGCCGCCGACCTGATAGAAAAAGGCGTTAAGGTTCGGGATATTTACCGGAAGATTTACGAGGACAAGACCATCGGCGAGATGAGATTGTTTGTTGAATGCCTGAGACAAACCAAGCTGGCGTTTAACGGCCGAATTGCCTGGAGCGTGCTGACCCGGCAGATGTACCGGAAATTCGGAGCCACGCCGACCGATTCCCAGAACTATCTGTCTACCATCAGGGCCATCGAGGGCGTCAAGGTGGCTCTGCTGTTCAAGGAAACCGAGCAGAATCCGCTGTCCATCAAGGTGAGCATCCGGACGGACCGTCCGATAGATGCGGATGGATTGGTTAAGGCGCTGGGCGGCGGCGGCCATCACCGGGCGGCCGGCGTGACCATGAAGCCGCCGGTGCAGCAGGCGTGCCGGCAACTGATTAAACATATAGCCGGGCTGATAAAAAGTTAGTTTTTGCTTGACCCGGTTAGAAACAGATTATATAAATTTTCGTGCGATAAAACTTTGATATTATTTCACGGCAAGGTATAAATAATACTTATGAAAAGCGCATGGGGATTTGATATCAGCAAGTCGTCTCTCAAGGCGGTCCGGCTGGAATTGTCCGAGGACGGCGTAGAGATAACCGATTTTGACGTGATTGACTACGGTCCTTCGCCCAGCCGTGATGAGGCCACCTTTGAGCAGGATTTCCGCCTGGCTTTTAATACCTTCCGGAGCCGTCATAAGCTGAGGGGCGAGGCCATCGTGGTTTCGCCGCCTTTCCACAATGTTTTTAACCGGTTCGTCAATCTTCCGTCGGTCAGCGGCGAGCGCCTGCATGAAATAGTCAAATACGAGGCCCAGCAGCACCTGCCGTTTAATATTGAAGAAGTTATCTGGTCGTACCAGAAGATAGAGCGCGCTTACCAGCCCGGCGAGGAGATAGAAGTGGTTTTCTTCGCGGTCAAGCGTGACTTGATCGAGCAATTCCTGGGGCTGGTGACCAACAGCGGCCTGCGGGTGGACGCCATCCAGTTTGCGCCGGTGGCGCTCTACAATTATATCATGGCCGATTACGCCGCGCTCGGGACCGGAAAGAATTTCGTCATCCTGGACATCGGCACCAATAACACCAACCTGGTTCTGGTTGAGGGCAATAAATTCTGGATTCGGAACATACCGATTGTCGGCAACGACATCACCAAGGCCATCCAGCAGAAACTGGAGATTCCCTTTGAAGAGGCCGAGCGGATGAAGGTCAGCACGACCTCCAAGGAATCACCCGAGGCGGGCAAGATATTTGCCGCCACCCAAAACATCCTCAAGGATCTGGCCAGCGAGATTCACCGTTCCATCGGATTCTATAAGAGCCTGGCCAGCGGCCGCTCGGTCAATTTTGACAAGATAATCCTGATGGGCAATGCTTCCAAGACCATCTATTTCGAGGAATTCGTTTCCCAGCGCCTCCAGATTGCCACGGTGAAATTGTCCGGATTGGGCAAACTGGAGCTGGCTGACGAGGTGAATAAAACTGAGTTCTCATTTAAGTTGCAGGGTTTGGGAGTGGCGACGGGACTGGCCTTGCAGGGACTGGATAAGTCGGTCAACAAGATAAACCTTCTGCCGCCTGAGGTTCTGCAACGCCGGGCCGTTTTGCGCCGCAAGCCGTTTGTGGCGGCCATTGCGGCGGTTCTTATCCTGATTCCGTTGCTACTGCATCTTTCAGCCCAAGGTGAACTGAACCGCTTGACTAAAGCCAACGAGCAGATTAGGGAAGTGCTTGATAAAAGCGAAAAAATAAGCAAGAACTATAAAAAGCTAAAAGAGGAAGGCGATAAGATAAAGCAGTTGACTGATTTTACTTCGGTCGGCTGGCAGAGGGATATCTGGATAAAGATATTGAACAATCTCAATAAGTTGGGCGTATTTGCCCAGCCCAATATCGCGCCGCCCAAGGGGTATGTCGAAAAGGGCAGCGAAGCTGATGGGAAATACGTCAAGGAACAGGAACAGAATAAGATATGGGTATTGGAAGTAAAGATGTCCAGGATTGGCAAGCCGGATGACAAGGCGGTCAGCCCGGCAGGGGGGTTTGTCAATATGGAGATTATCTGCGGATTAACGGCCCGGCGCAAGGCCGACGGCGAATTTGACCCGGTCAGCTCCCAGTCGTTTATTAAAGACCAACTGGTCAAGCCGCTGTTAGCCGAGTTTAATATACCGGAGTCAGCTTCCATGGTGAATATGATTGGCAGCCATCCGGTAAACGAATTGAAAACCGACCAGGAAATAAAGGAAACAGAGCGCGTTTCCGAAGAGCCCAGGTATTACCGTTTCCAGGTGAATCTCCAGATTCCGGTGGCAAAATAAATGAGTAATGAATGATGCCCCGCCAAGGCGGGACTCTAAGAGATTTGAAATGAAGAAGAATTTGTTTGTATTCGCAGTAGCGGGAGCCGTAATCGCCGCTATTGTTGTTTTTTACTTTGGGGTAATCAGTTATTACAGCCAGATTTCTGGGCAAGCAGACCAATTGAAAGTTTATAAGGAAGATATAGAAAAAATTATGGCCAAGAAGGGCGAAGTGCCTTCCCAGAAGTGGGTGGAAGCATATGAAGCCCGGCAAAAGGAACTGGACAGCGAGATTGCCGGCTGCCGGAATTATTATATAGAAATCGACAAGACGCTTGAGAAATGGTTCCCGGGGCTGAAGATTGACAAGAATGAGATGCCGGCGGTGGGCGATTTCAAGGCGACCTACCTTTCAGAAAAGGATGTTACGATAAGGCAGCTTAAGGCAAAGAAGTTATACGGCGCTTCAGAGGAGGAATCTGGTGAAGAGAATAAGGCGGAGGAAGGAAAAGACCTGGGATTCGGGGAGCCCACCGCGGATAATCTTAAGAAGCTCCAGAAGCAGTTCTGGATACAGAAGGCGTTGTTTAACTCAATAATGGAATCCAATGTGGTGAAGTGCGAAAAGTTGGAATTCCCGGATATCAACCAGTCCAAAGCAGCCTCGTTCACTTACGGTGTTCTTATTCCGTTTAACCTGACGGTGGCCATACAGAATAAGGACATTCCGGGATTTGTGCATAATACCATGAAATTCCGCAATGATAAGGATGCGTCCTCCATATGCGTTTTATTCAAGAATATTTCGATTGCCCGGATACCGGATGAGATCAAGAATATACCGGAGAATATAGAGGCGAAACCGGTACCGGACAAGAACCGGGATACCTATAAACCGGAGCAGGTCAGGCTGCCGCTGAGCAAACTGGTTATTGAAGGCGAGGCGCTGGATTTTGACTTCGCGCTGGCGATGCAGGCCGCCAAGGAAGACCAGGCGGTTAAGGATAAGGCGGCAAAAGATAAAGCGGCAAAGAATAAAGCGGCAAAGGGCAAGCCGGGCAAGGACAGTAAAGACACGGATAAGGAAGAGAATAAGTAACCGATATGAAATTATCAAACATAAAACAATTTATTGCCAGCTATCCTGAGCGGATAATATTCGGCGTCTGCGCCATTATATTTCTGGTGGTGCTTATCGGGTATTTTACCGGAGGGAAAGATAATGAAACGGTTTCTTCGGCAATCCGGGAATCAGACGAGCTGAAAAAGGTTATTACCCTGAATGAGTTGGCCGCATTGGGGAAAGTAGAATGCCTGAAGAAGATAAAAGGTAACTGGGAGGAGATTCAGCAGCCGACCGAAGGCAAGGCCTGGCTGATGTATCGTCCGCCGGTAATAACCGTCGAGTTTACAAGAGAAAGCACTTTTATTATTGAGAAGAAAGCCAATCTGCCCCCGGCAGCTAAGAGCGTTATTACCGACACTAACAGGCCGGATGAGATTACCCTGACCTGGGACGGGAATATGAGCTCCACGGCCCAGATTAAGGGTTACAGGATTTACCGCCGGGCCCAGGGCGAAAAGGATTTTGCGGCAATCGCAGAGATTCCGGCTGTGACTTCCACGGAAAGCAGTTATACCCATGTTGATAAGGGATTGAAACCGGAATCCGAATATTCTTATTATTTTACGGCCTTATCTGAGGAGCCGGAGGTTATAAAACCGGAAAGCGAGAAGAGCGGAGAATTGAAGGCGACTACGTTGAAAGATTACAAGATTGAATTTAAGTCAGTAGACGAGAAAAACAACCGGGTTTGGACTAAGATTGATAAATATCTAAATGGGAAATGGGATAAAAAAGAGGGCTTTGTGATTAAAGGCGAGAAAATAGATATGGATAAATTTGTTACCGGATGCACTTTGAAGGATTTCCAGGCCGATATGAAAGAAGAAATAGTTGCCGGTAATACCATGAAGGTGGCAATATTTAAGGTTATTTATATTGACAAAAGCATAGAGTATATTAAAGAAGTTAAGAAATAGTTCGAAGTCGGGTAATACTGTTGTGAGTGAAGCAATGAGAATAAAGAATTATCATTGGTTAGTACCTGCCTATGGGCTTCTGTGCTTTATAATGATTACGGGATGCGGCGGCAAGTCCAAATTGCAGCCCGCGAAGATGAATACCCAGCCGGCGCCGGCAATTGCAGGAACTGAGAACGTTCCGGAGCCGAAGCCTTCCGAGGATACCCGGCCCCAACCGGGTCCAATCACGCCAGATGACTTAACCGAAGCGCTAAGACGTCTGGAATCAGAGAAGGCCGTTGATATAGAAAAACAAAGAGTATTAGCGGAAAATTATTACCAGGTCGGTCTTAAGCTATATCAGGAGCTGAGATTTGCCGATGCCATAGACGCCCTTAAGAAGGCCTCAGAGCTTGACCCGTCCCATGAAAAGGCCAAGGTGCTTTTAGAGGAAGCGCGTCTGGCCCAGGGAGAATACCTGTCCGGCGAGATGGGCGCGGTTTCCCGGAAACTCTTTGCGGAAGTCCGGGCCAAAATCCAGCAGGCAAAATTGGAAGTCGAATATCATCTTAATAAAGGGATCCAGTATTATAACGATGAGGATTATGTCAAGGCCGAAGAGGAATTTAAATGGGTGGTTGAGACCATTAAATGGTTCCCTTACCGGACTGATTTGATGAACTACCAGACCCAGGCGGAAAATTATCTGCGGGTGAATACGGAGAAGAAGGAAGTCAAGGAACGCGATATGACCAGGCGCCGTGAGGTCGCGGCGCGGAAGCTGGCATCCCAGGAGGAGGAAAAAAGGCGGGATGATTTTATCAAGAATATCGACATGCTTTTCCGGCAGGCCCAGATTGAGTTCGAAAAGGAAAATTACCAGGAAACCATGCGGTTATGCGAAAAGATAAAAGAAAAGAGTCCCGGCAATTTTGTGGCTGATAAGCTTAGGATGATCGCATTGGTCGCCTATCGGTATAGGCAGAAAAAGCTGACCACCAACACCTTGATTGAAGAATGGAAACGAACTTTTGAGAGCTATGACAGCAAAACGCTCCCTTATTTGGACCCGATAACCTTCCCTGAAAAGGACGTCTGGGAAAAGATTGAGCGGCGGGGACCGAAGAAGATATTCAAGGAGAAGCCGGTTTCTGAGTTGGATAAGCAGACGGAATTGCTGCTGAGAAGGAAAATCAAATTTCCCTTTACCGATCCGACACCGCTGAGCCAGATAATCCAGTATATCAAGGAGTTCATCCCCAACCTGAATATAATCATCGATACCAGCGCCGGCGTAGACCCGCAGGAGCAGATCAGTTATACCGGCGCGGAGTTGCCGCTGGATTTTGTTTTGCGGGATATGCTGTCCCTGAAGCAGTGGGGTTATTTTATCCGCGAAGGAGTGGTTTATATTTCCTCGTTGGAACGGATAATCCAGGAGCAGATGGAAACGAGATGGTATAGCATCCTTGATCTGACTATTCCGATAATAGATTTCCCCAGCCAGGAAATAGCCTTTGGGATAACGCCGGAAGCAGGCGATTCGGGAACCGTTCAGATGCCCGCCATTTCCGGTGATGAGCTGGTTAACCTGATAAAAGAAACCACGGCCAAGCAGGAAGGCGGATGGGAAAAAGGTAATGTAACATTCCAAGCGACGACCGGGGTTTTGGTTGTTATACATGTGCCTAAGGTGCATAATCAGATAGAATCGCTTCTTAACCAGATTCGCGCTCAAGCAGATGTAGTGGTTACCATTGAAGCGCGATTCCTGTCCGTTCAACAGAACTTCCTGGAGGATATCGGCGTAGACCTGCGTGGTCTTCCAAATACCTTGCCGACTTATTTCCAGGCGCCGCCTCCGGATGGCCCCGGTTTTAGCGACCTGTCGGCCGGTATTGCCGGCGTTTATGCCAGCGGGCAACGGAGTCTGACAGCGCGGGTGGAAAACTTTATCACCAATGCCGACCCCTACTCGCGTTTTATCAGGGATGAAAGGGTATCCCCGTTGGGCGGCGCGGTTTTATCATATTCGGTATTGGGACAGACCTCCTATCAGGCATTGCTTACCGCAGTCCAGAAAGATATACGCACCACGGAGGTTTTCGCCCCCAAGATTACCATTGCCAACGGACAACGGGCGCATATCCAGATGACGGACCAGTTCACCTATATAAAAGATTTTGACGTGGTTATTGTCAATGCCGCCAGTTCTTTGGCAATGGGAGAGCCGATAATTGACACTTTCCGGACCGGCGTTATTTTGGACGTCCGGCCGGTGGTCAGCGCCGACTTGAAGTATATTATGATGGAACTCCGCCCCTCTCTTTCGGCATCCGAAACCAGACTGCCGACCATCAGAACGGTTCCTTTTCTTATTGGTAATGTAAACACTCCGCTTCAGTCAATAGAGCTGCCGGAAGTGAAAGTCCAGCGCGCCCGGGGTAATGCCATTATACCGGACGGTGGCATATTATTGATGAGCGGTTATGCTTCGGGGAAAGATACCATGGCATCCTCAAACGTGCCGGTGCTTTCCAAAATACCTATTTTGAGTTTTATGTTTGGGAGGAAAGCCAAGGGAGAAGCGCGCAAGAATCTTATTATTCTGATTAAGGCAAAAATTAGTATTCTGAGCGAAGAAGAAAAGAAGAAATTCTGATATCCACCGGCTGCCGGTTGTCAACCTCTAAAAAACCATTTATTTTAAGCCGTAAGAGGTATTTTTCGTTTATATATATGGGGAAAGACCCATAATATCAGATTGCCGGTCAGAGAAAGGGGAATGTTTATTATGATAAAATATAATACGAATCAAAAGACTGCGGTTATCCTGTTATTTCTGGTCGCGCTGGGATTCATTGTCTTTAACGGGCATACGCCGTCGTTTTCCGAAGCGAAACCGCAGGAAGGCCAGCAGGAAAGTGATTTGGATTTCGCCGACAGGTTAGCCGAGGAATCCACTCCGGGCGGGCTTAATTTCCTGGATATTGCCGAGGAAATGGCGCAGGATATCCTCAAAAACACCGCCTCCAAAAAAGTCCAGCAGCACGCCACACTGGTATTGGGAAAAATAAAGAAATTCAGCTCAACGATGGAAAGAGACCCGGAAAAGCGCGCCCAGCTTATGAATGAGTCGGTTGATATATTGACTAAATTCATCCAGGAAAATGCCGATTACAGCGGCATATCGGAAGCCAAGTTTGAGTTGTCCGAGCTTTTACAGGGAAAGGCCATCTTTTTGAGCAATGTGGCCAAGGTGGAAGCGGATCCGGCTAAGAAGCAGGGGCTGATTGAGCAGGTGGAGGCAACTTATATCCGCATCAATGAAGACCTGAATTCCATGATTGGGGAATACCAGAAAACACTGGATGGTACTTCGGCAGAAGACAAAAGAGAGGAATTGGATAACAAGATTATGCGCGCCTCTTATACACTGGCGCAGAACTTTTATTTAAGGGGGATGCTCTATAATAAAGGCGATGAGAACAATAAAAAATATATCCAGGAGTCCATTAAGTCTTTCAATACTTTCGCGCTGAAGTATGGCGATAAGCTGCTGTGTTACGAAGCAGCTGATTATATCGGCGAGTGTTATTACGAACTGGACAATTACCGGGACGCCAAGACTTATTACAAGATGACGGCTAATCTATATAAAACCATCAAGGATGATGAAGAAAAAACTCCCGAGGAAAAGACCGATATTATTAATGAATGCCAGGATATTATCCAGCGGGGATACGCCCATCTGGCCAAGGCGGCAAATGCCACCCGGGATTATGCCGAAGCCATCAAGACTATTGACGAGTTGATTAAGATATACCCCAAGGGCCAATCAGAGCAAGGGATGGAAACCGGCCTGCTGGAAAAAGCCTATGCCTTGTTCGCCACCAATAATAAGGATAAGGCGCTGGCGATTGTCCAGGATATCAAGGATAACAGCAAAAACAGCGCGTCCCGCTCAGCGGCCAACGATGCCTTGAATAAAATTATAAAGACGGACGTTAATGTTCCGCCGGTTATTGTTATTGCCACCATGCGCGACCTGCTGGCGAAAAGCAAATACAGCGAGTTAATCCTGCAGGGCCAGGTATTAATGGCCCGGTTAAGCAATTCATCTGAAGCGGAAACGGTCCAGTATCTCCCGGAGGCGTTGCTCATTATGGCCGAGTCATATAAGACCCAGGAGCGTTTCTGCGAGGCCATAATTCTTTACGAAACCGTTTATCTTAATCCGAAGTATAAAGACGCCAAGAGCACCCAAAAAGAGGACCTTGCCCCGCTGGCTGCTTATGGCGCCGCTTCATCATATCTGAGCATGGGGGCGGCTACCGGTGATGAGGCCGATAAGGCAAAATACAAGGAAAGCTTTGCCTATCTGACCAAGACCTGGCCGGATAACGATATCGTGAAGAGTATCAAGTATTTCCAGGCCAAAGAGTACGAGGGGGAAAACCGGTACTTTGATGCGGCAAAAGCATACGAGCAGGTCCCGGCCTCTAATAAATATTATTACGATTCGTTGTTCCGCATTGGAAGAATGTATCATCTCCAGTCAGATAATATCCTGGCGCCGTCGTATAGAAAAGAGAAAGATGCCAAGAAGAAGGATGAGATTAAGAATGAGATTCTCCGCGCCTTTGCCTCGGCCGAAGAATCATACAAGAAAGCCCTTAAGTTATACGAGGAAAAATCAAAAGAGGCCTTAGACGAGGAATCCAAGAACAAGATAGCCCACAATGAACTGCAGACGCGCATATTTTTATCCCGGATGTATCTCAGCGAGTTTTTGGGCAAATACTCAGAAGTCCTGGCAATCTTAAGCGGCCTGGAAAAGAAATACGCCTCAAAAGCTGATGCGGTCAGGGAGATTCTGCAATTGAAGATAGAGGCGTATATCAATATGAACGAGCTCGATAACGCCGAAGCTCATTTTAAATCCCTGCAGGAATACGCCCGGAAGGACAACAACCCGGAAATTACCGCTCCGGCTATGCAAATGATGGCCCTGGCCTACGTGAAAAAAGCGGACAGTATCGTGCCCCAGCCCGAATCGTCGACGCCCGAGGGTAGGAGGAAAAGAGCGGACGCGATTAGGGAAAAGAAAGAGAAGTCTGCGGAGGAATACAAGAAGTTTGCCGATGCCCTGCAGCGCGCCGGCAGTTATTTCAGCCAGTGGGTGGAACTCAGGAAAAAGACCATAACTCCGGATGAGGTGTTATCGGTGGCGGAAAACCTGTTGCAATTCGCCGAGGAAATTGGAAAGAACGATTTCTATACGAAAGCGATTGATTTATACGAGAGAATCCTCAGCAAGGAGTTCCAGGGGAAATTGCCGCGCCAGGAAGCCTGGCTGATTAAATGGCGGTTAGCCAGAGCGCTGCGCGCGCTGGGTGAGAAGGATAAGGCCGTTACCATCCTGGAGAGTCTGGATGCCGAGAAGAAGAATAACGTTGATATCATAAAAGAGCTGGCATTGGCTTATGAAGCCGCCGGCTCAAAGGATAATCAGACCCCCTGGCAATCAGCCCGGAAAACCTGGGCCCGGCTGGGCGGGTTGTTAAAGAGCGGGACAGAGGAATGGTGGGAGACGAAATACCATTTTGTAACCATAGAATATTGGCTGGGCAATTTCAAGGAAGCGCTTTATGCCATGAAGATGATTGAACAGGGCGTCAGCCCTGATTATGACAACAATAAATGGGGTTATAAGGATAAATTCAGCGAACTGAAGAAGAAAGTCGAAGCCAAATAGAAGAGAAAAATAGGCGTATAAAACTTGACAGAAACCGTATTTTAGTATTGCCTGTAACGGAAAGGAAGGGTGAAAATGAAAGCGTTGAGAGTATTAACCGTCCTGACTTTTCTTGTCTTCCTGATGCCCGGGTTATGTCTTCTGGCCCAGGAAGTCGATGTGGTGTCTTCATCATCTCCGGATGGTAAATCTGTCCAGGATGATGCCGGTGAAATCACCAGTGAAACATACAACGGTGTGGAAATAAAAGTAAAAGGGACCAGCGCCGTTAAGACCATTAAATTAGACCTGATTAAAAACATCACCTACCGCGATGAGCAAAAGGATTACCTGAACGGCAAGCAACTCCAGCAAGACGGCAAATATCCGCAGGCCATCGAGTCGTATAAAAAGGCGCTCAACGATACGCGGTTGAGGGCCATATTCAAACAGCATGTCCTTTATAATATCGCCGTGTGTTATCATAACGCCAAACAGCTTGATGAGGCGATTCAGGCCTATGATGAGGTGCTTAAGGCGTTTGAGAAGACCCGTTATTTTAAACAGGTGTATTTCAATAAGAGCGAGTGCGCCGCAAAAAAGCCAGACCTGGAAAAGGCATTGAGCATCCTGGATGACGCCAAGGTTAAAGGTCAGGATCTGGGCGATAAATTCAAGCTGGAGGTTGACCTGCGCAAGGCCAATCTCCTGGAGGACAATAAGAAACTGGATGAGGCCAAGGCTATTTATAACCAGCTTAAAACCAGGGCCCAAATGCAACCGGCCATACGAGACCGGGCCATGATCGGGCTGGGACGGGTGGAGTTGGCAGGTGGAAATATTTCCGGAGCAGAAGAGGCATTTAACGAGGTAATAGAGAAATCAACTGACGCCGTAGCCAAGGCCGGCGCCTATAACGGAAAGGGCGATTGTCTTATGGCCAATCCTAAGGCCGATTATAAAATAATAAAGAACGCCCTTTTCGCCTACCTGCGCTCCAAACTTCTCTATCCGGCCCCGGCCGGCGAGCCGACCATGGAAGAGGAAAAGGCCATTTATAACGCCGGGCTGTGTTGCGAGAAGTTAGCCCAGGCATTGCCCCAGGAAAAGAAGAAGGTTTATATCAATAATGCCAAAATACTCTATCTGGAGGTGAAGCAGAAATTCCCCGGTTCCAGGTTCGTGCCGGAGGCGAATAAGAGATTGTCCGAGCTGGGCAAATAAATTATTAACTGTAGAAAAGCAGCAGAGAGAAGGAGAGAGAACTATGTTTTACGGGAAAAATAAGACCGGCCAGGCCGCTATAATCGTCACCATTTTATTGGTAACTCTGTTTATCAGCGCAGTAGGATTTAACTATATCTATGCTCAGGACGGGGGCGATAAAAAGGCAGGCGGAGAGTCGGGTTTTATGGAGTTAGTTAAGGCCGGTTCCTGGGTCGGGCATTTTATCATCCTGTGCAGTATCGCCGGCATGGGTTTTGTCATTGAGCATATTGTGAATATCAAGCGGGACAAGTTATGCCCGCCTGATGTGGTTGCCGAGTTGGAGGCATTGGTGGAAGAAGGCAGATATGAAGAGGCGGTAACCCTTTGCAGCGCCAATCCCAACTTTTTCTGCAATATTGTGGGCGCGGCCCTGTCCAAGGTCAATGAGGGTTATGATTCCATGGTCGAGGCCATGGGCACGGCCGGCGAAGAGGAGGCCGCCAAATTGAATATGAAAATCAGTTACATCTCCCTTATCGGCAATATCGCCCCTATGTTAGGCCTGACCGGGACCGTCACCGGTATGATTGCGGCATTCGGTATCATCAAGAAAACAACTTCTCCTTCGCCGGCGATGCTGGCCCAGGGTGTTGAGGAAGCTCTTGTCACCACCGCTGAGGGGCTCTTTGTGTCGATGCCTCTGATGACCGCATTCTTCCTGTTCAAGAATAAGGTGACCATGTATATCATTGAAATCGGCATCATGGCCGGTGAATTCGTGGATAAATTCAAGAACCTGACCGTGGAACAACAGCAATAACCTGATTTAGGACTGATAAAAAAATGAGATTGAAACGTCCGGCAATGCTGGAATCAACCGGGTTGAATATGACCCCGATGATTGACATCGTTTTCCAGTTGATTGTTTTCCTGATGCTGGCCTCAGACTTTGCCAACCAGGAAATGGAACGCGTTTACCTGCCCAAGGCCGATGCGGCCGTGGCTGACGACCATCCGGATAAAACACGGCTGATGGTCAATATCAACCACGAAGTTCCAAAGGATACAGAGTGTCCGCAGTTAAAATATAAAAGCGGTATTTTGCAGCAACCTTGCCAGATTGATGAACACTGGAAAATAAAGATAAAGGGCAGGGAGTTGACCATACCTGAGCTGGAACAGCAACTGGTTTTGGAAGGCAATATGGACCGGGAAATCAAGGATAATCCCAAAAGTCCGTCAAACCGGCCGGTGATGATACGGGCTGACGGCAGCGCTCCTTTTAAACTGATTACCAAGGTTTTGGAGGCGGCCGGCAAGGCGCTGGTCTGGAAGATAGAAATAGGCGCTGAAAAACCACCTGAGGACTAAAACATGGCGAAAAGAATTTCCAGTAAAGTAGAAGAAGCCAATATGGAGTTGAATATGACTCCAATGATTGACGTCATATTCCAGTTAATCATATTCTTTATGTGCTCCATACATTTTAAGTCGCTGGAAGGTAAGTTATATTCCTATCTTCCCAGAGACAAGGGAATGGCCAACACCTCGGTTACCGACCCGATTTTAGAAGAGGTCCGGATAAAATTGGCGTATTCTGATACCGCGGATCTCTTGACCAAAATCAAGGTGGGCGATAAGGATTTTGGATCTGGTAAGGACGCCTGGGATGCTTTATATAAGCATATGCAGGGCATGGCTTCAAGCTTGGTGACGCCCAGCGGCGATGTGATACCGGTCAAAATAGATTCAGACGAGAAAATACCTGTTCAGTCGGTGGTTAACGCCCTTAATATCTGTAAGAAGGCGGGTGTGCAGAAAACGGAATTCGCGGCCAAAACCTCTCCGGGCAAGAAGCCATAATAGCTCATAATGAGGAAGATACTTGTAATGAGTAAATCTGACTTGCTGATTAAAACCGATTTGGGACTTTTATCCCGATTGCTCATCGGGGTCGGCATCTCTTTAATCGCCTTATTGGTTTCAGTAAATTGCGGCGGCCCGGCGGTAGCCAAATCGAGAAGTCTTTCCATCACGTCCCAGCTTCCGGCCAAGGTTTCGGGCACGGCAGTCGTTATGGAAAACGTCGCGCCGGCGGCAATCCCGCCTAATTCAGCCAATGTGCCGGTCGTTCACTTCGCTATGGCTACTAACCAGCCGGATATTATCCTGAAATCCGTCCGGTTTGACCAGACCGGAACCCTCAAGGATAACGATATCAAGGGTATTAAGCTCTTTCTGGATAACGGAGATGAAGCTTTCAATGCCATCACCGATATCCTGCTTTCCTCGTCGGTTCTCAAGAACGATGCCTGTGAATTCAAGCTGGAACAACCCATCATCAGCCGGGCCCAGTCATTTTTCATAACCGTTGACGTGGTCAGCAGCATTGTTGGCACGGTTTCATTCTTGTTTACCGCCGAATCAATCGGCACCACCGATATAGTCGGCGTCACCGGCAAATTCCCGTTTTCCAGCGCTCCGATGTCTGTGTCGGCTGTATCCGCTCCGGCGGTTGGCGCGGCGGAAAAACCGGCCGTCAAAGCGCGCGAAGAACCGGCCCGGGAAACCGGCGAGGCCGGAGATATCATGTCCGAACTGGAAAAGGAAAAATCGGTCAAGATGCAGGAAAACGAATTCCTGGCCCAGAAATACTACGAGACGGGTTTAAAATTATTCAAGGAGTTTAATTACAGCCAGGCAAAAGACACCATAGACCGGGCATTGGAACTAAATCCCCAGCACAAGGAAGCCCGGAAGCTCTACTCGGAGATACAGTTGATTCTGGGCTCCCGGTCCGACGAAATCAAGGTTATAAAGGAATTTATGCAGGAACAGCTATCGGTCAAGATTCAGGAAACCGAGATTGTGGTCAGGAACCATTTTCTGAGCGGAGAAAAACTGATAGCCGAAAAGAGATACAACGAAGCCCGGCTGGAATTTGAAGCGGTTATAAACAAGTTGAAATGGATACCGTATGAAATAGGATTGAAGGATTACCTGGTCAAGGCGCAGGAGCGCTTAAAGCAGATGCAGGATATGATAATCCGGCAGGAAGAAGAGATAAACCGGCAGCGCCGTGAAGCTGCCACCAGAATCGCCCAGGAAGAGGAGTTCAAACGCCAGCAGGAATATAACGAAAAAATCAAATCGCTCTTCAAAGAGGCGTTGGTTTTCTTTGAACAACAGCGGTTTGAAGAGGTGGAGCGCTTGGCGGTGACCATACTGGAATTGGCCCCTAATTTCAAGGCCGCCGAGGAATTAAAGAAAGAGGCCATCAGGTCAAGGCACTATGAAGTGTCCGAGAAATACCTGCAATTGCGTTCGGAGCGTTTTAAGGCGATGTATGACGAATTCAAGGAAACCGTCATACCCTATGCCGGCGACCGGGTGGTGCGATATGACCCGGATATCTGGAAGATAGCCAGCAAGCGAAAACCGCCCGGGATGGTTACCAGCAAGACCGAAGAAGATCCTGATATCGTGGAAATAAAGCGTAAACTCAAGACCATCAGGCACGATTTCAAGCTGGAAGGCAATGACACCCTATACGACGTGACGGATTACATCCAACAGCAGTATAAAATACCGATTATCTACGCCTCTGATGTCAAACAGGAAGGCATTCCGAATGAGAAAAAGACACTGGCGTTAACCGGGCTGCCTCTGGAGATAGGGTTAAAGAACCTCCTGGAGCAATACGGGCTGTCATACGGATTTGACCGCGAGGTAAAGAGTTTAAAGATAACCAAGGTCACGGCCCTGGAGGAGGAATTGGAATGGCGGGTGCACAATGTGGATGACCTGGTCCGGGACATACCGGAATTCCCCGGACCGAATGTGGAGCTGCCGCTGACGCCGGGCGGAGCGCCGGGTTGGACTATGCCGCAGGCCGATATTCCGGGGGTCAGTAAAATAAACATAGAAGAAGTGATGGATTTGATTAAGAAGAATACCGGTAAGGACCGCAAGGGGCAAACCACCTGGGAAGGCAGTATCCCGGGTGTGAATATCCGCCGGATCGGGGACAGCAATAAGATGATGGTGGTGCATAGCGCCTCGGTCCAGGAAGAGATACTGGAATTCCTGCAAATCTTAAGGTCATTCAGAAGCGCTATGGTTTCCATTGAAGCCACCTTTATGACGACCACGGACGACTTCCTTGAAAGCCTGGGCGTGGAATTAAGGAATATTCCCCGCCAATCCATACCCAATGCGCCGGACATCCCCGGACAGTCCAACCCGACCGCCGGTTTGCTTTTGGGCGGGACCAGGGATGCCCGGTTCCGGACTGCCTATACCTTGCGGGACCAGAATAACCAGGTTGAGTCCGCATTGCCGCCGACGGCCGTAGGCGGCTTGGGGCTGCAATTTGCCGTATTGGGCTCTCCGCGTATCAATATGCTCATGACCGCCCTGGAAAAGACCGGCAAGGGAACGGTCTTGGATTCGCCCAAGATTACCGCCCTTAACGGCCAGCGGGTTAACGTCTCATTTGTAAAACAGCGCCAGTATATCCAGGACGGCGATATTCAGGCCGGCGCCGTGGCCTATGAGCCGGTCGTAAATACCTTTTCTACCGGAGTGGTGCTGGATGTCAAGCCGGTCATGAGTTATGACCGGAAATTTATTACCATCCATGTCTTCCCGACCTTATTGGAGCTGATAGATGTCCGGGAAGTGACTATGGAATATTTGGCCGACCCGCCGGGAATCGGCGTTGAATTACGCACGGAAATTACCATTGAACTGCCCTGGCTGCGGCTCCAGAGATGCCGGACCAGCGCCGTTGTGCCTGATGAAGGCGCCCTGGTCCTGGGCGGAATGAAGACCATCTATGACCGGGATATCACCAACTCCACGCCGTTAATGGATAAAATCCCTATTCTGGCGCCATTCTTCAGGCGCAAGGTTACCTCCGAGGAAAAACGCTACCAGATGGTTATTATCAGAGCTAAGATTGTGGAGCTGCCTGAGATTGAACAAGACCTCAGATAGTAATAATTACCTTGAGCCCCGTTAGAAACGGGGACTATCATACAGAATAATAACCATCAATCCTTTATGCGTGTATATTAAGGAGTTTCTAACGGGGTGAGCACATTAAAAGCCGTATTTTTTGACATAGACGACACCTTATATTCCACGTCTCTTTTTGCCTCGCGCGCCCGGCATAATTCCATCAGGGCTATGATGGCCCTGGGCCTTGATTTCCCAGAAAAGGCGTTGGTCCGTGAACTGGAGGAGGTCATCCGGGAATTCTCCTCTAACTACGACCGGCATTTTGATAAACTGCTCCTGCGCATCCCGAAGCGCGCCTATGACGGCGTAAATCCGGCTACCCTGGTGGCTGGGGCGGTCATTGCCTACCACGAAACCAAATCCCGCGAGTTGCTTCCTTTCCCAGATGTCGCGGCAGCGCTCAAGGCGCTGGCCCGGACCGGTGGCGCCGAAGCGCCATGGTGCCCTAATGGCACCACCTTGATTCGGGGTGTGATTACCGACGGACTATCGGTCAAGCAGTCCGAGAAACTCATCCGGCTCAAACTCTATCACCTCTTTACCCCCGGCGCTATATTTATATCTGATGATATCGGTATCAGCAAGCCCAATATCAAACTCTATCAGCGGGTTTGTACCGAGCTCAATCTCGCGCCTGATGAGGTGATGTATGTGGGCGACGACCCGGTCAACGACATTGACCCGGCTAAGGCGCTGGGAATGATAACCGTTTTAATGAAGCGGGGCGGAAAATACCAGATTCGGCATGGCAAGCTCCGGCCCGATTATCAGAGTGATAACTTCCGCCAACTGTTGAAAATAGTAAATAAGTTGATAAAGTGACAATACTGTTTGTCATTCCCGCCCCGCTTGTCATTCCGTGCTTGACACGGAATCCAGCGGGGTAAACTCCGACGGGAACTCTACTGAGACCGCGTTAGCGAATCCAGATGTTTAATTATTAATCGGCGTTCACCTGCGTTAATCTTTTGTGTATTAATTATGTCCGATATCATCCTTAAAACCGAAAACCTGTCCCGACATTTTGGCCGGTTCCCGGCAGTCGAGAATCTTTCTCTGGATATCTACAAGGGCGATATCTACGGATTCCTGGGCCTCAACGGCGCCGGCAAGACCACCACTATCCGGATGCTCCTGCGCCTGATTAGGCCTGAATCAGGCCGGATATCCATCTTCGGCAAGGACCTGAATTTAGATTACCTGGAGATAATGCGCTCTATCGGCGGTCTGGTGGAAACCCCGGCCTTTTATCCCTATCTCTCGGCCCGGGATAACCTGTTAATACTCACCCGGCTGCGGATGATTTCGCCCGGTTCTCTGCGCTATTCTATCGTGGATGAACTGTTATCCGCCGTGGGCTTAAAGGACCGGGCCGATGACCGGATTCGCACCTATTCGCTGGGCATGAAACAGCGTCTGGGCGTGGCCGGCGCCTTATTGCCGGCCTTTATCCCCCAACGCATACCCAACCAGACCCCGCTGATTATCCTGGATGAGCCGACCAACGGCCTGGACCCCCAGGGCATTGCCGATATCCGTAACCTGATTAAGAAACTCAATAAGGAAAAACAAGTTACCTTCTTTATCTCCAGCCATCTCCTGTCTGAGATGGAACTGCTCTGCAACCGGGTGGGCATTGTCCGGCAGGGCAGGTTGATAATCTCCGAGGAACTGGCCAAGCTTCTCAAGGAGGAGGGCATAGAAATAACTGAACCCAAACGGCCCCTGGAAAAATACTTTATGGGCCTTATGTAATATAGCCACTAAGGCGCGAGGTTGTAACACACCCCGTCCCTTCGGGACACCCCTCTCAAGAGGGGATTTTCCCGAAAGTCCCCTCTAATAAGAGGGGATTTAGGGGTGTGTAGGTATTGATGCCTTTGTGGTGAAGGAATTTATGTTATCAAGAATCTGGTCCTTAACGAAGATAGAACTCTTCAAATTCTACCGCCAGAAGATATTCTTTATCTCACTGTTCCTGGTGGTGCTGGTGGTGGTGGTGTCGGTCCTGATGGAAAAGATAGCGCCGACTACCAAGGCCCAAGTCAATGGCATTGCGCCGCTGATTTCCGGATGCCTGAACGGCTTCCGGCTGGTCACCTTCCTGCTCCTGGTTATCGGCGCCTTGCTGGTTGCCTCGGAAACCACCTTCGGCACGATTCGGACCGTCCTGATTGCGCCTATCAGGAGAAGCGAGATTGTCCTGGCCAAGGCCATCACCGTGATTATCCTGGCGCTCCTGTTCACCCTGCTGATTGAGACCATCTCATTCGGGCTGGCCTGGTCGGTTTACGGATTCCGTAACATCACCGACCCGACCTTCCCGGAAATAGTCCATCTGGCCCGGGCTGAGATGCTGCTCTATGTGCTTTACACATTTCTGTATATTCTTTTGCCGCTGGTGGCCATCGGTTTGATGGGATTGTTTATCTCGACGCTGGTGGAAAACGCCGGCATCTCGGTGGCTATCAGCATCATCCTCTATCTGGTCCTGGATTCATTTGTGGCCAACCTGTTTGAAGAGGCCTCGTCGTTTCTGTTCAACCCTTATTGGAACTATTACCTGGACACCCTAAAGAGCATGTCGGAAGGCGCGTTGCAGGAAATCTGGCGCTTCAAGGCCATTAACTCATTCCTGGGCATCAAGTCCGGCGAAGAGGTCATGCTTGACTCGGCCCGCAACCTCTCGGTCCTTAAGAGTTTCGTTATCCCAATCATTTACTCCATTATCTTTGTTATCACCTCAATCATTGCGGTTAATCGGAAGAATTCGTAGTCCTGCCTGATCGTTAGGTGATAAATTTAATTGGCTACAGCTGCAATTGTTTTAATTGCTTATCCGGTATGTGATAACCGGACCAGTGCGCGTATTCCTCTTTAGGCAGGCAGGCATATTGTTCGTAACTGATGGTCAGGATAAATCCGCCCTTGACCGGCACTCTGCGGTAATGCGCCTCGGCAAAGAGTATATCGCCTTTGGGAATGGCCTGCAAACTGCGCAAGGTTTTGTAATCGTGATAGGCCTGGCGGCTGCCCACAAACCCGTCGTAGGCGTTTTCGGTTACATAATATTTCCGGTTGTCCTTGCGGTATTTGTCCAATACCTGTTCAGTAAAGAAGATGCCGTGGATGCCGTCCGGGGCATATCTGTATTTCCGCTTAAGCATGTAGTTTGCGACCTCTGTTTTTATCAGGCGCCAGACCCCGGCCACCCTGGTGGCCGGCAGTTTGCCGTCCTTGATTAGGCGGTAGATGGTCCGGCGATTCACGCCTAATATCGTTGACGCCTGGCTTAAGCTCAATACGCCGGATTCCAGATTCACCCAGCCCCTGCACGCAGGGGCTGGGTTCATTCCCAGGACGTGCGAAGGCACCTCCCGTCCGTGGGTCAGGAATTGCCGGACATCGTCCCTGACGAATTTCCACCGGCCGCCGGCCTTTACGGCATTCAGTTTCCCTGAATCAATTAATCTGTATATGGTGAACCGGCTTAAACCCAGATATTCGCAGACCTCGTTTAAGGTCATCAGGTCGGGCTTGATAATGTATTCGGCAGGGGACTTGTATGCAGTTAGTTTATCAAGGTCGCGCATCTCGAAACGCCACTGGCCGGCAAAGCGCTTGGCCGGTAGTTTGCCGCTCTTGATTAGGCGGTAAGCCGTACTGATGGATATACCGAGATATTTACAGACGTCTTTTACAGTCAGCATAAGATTAAGTTCGGGTTCGTTAATATGCCATCAACCCGGCCCGGGCGGAGATAACTCCTTATTTATAGTGTGGCAGTGCAGCCCAGCCTGCGTATTTGCGGGCTGGGCTGAATACTGCCAACTATAGTCGGCTGTAACTCATCCCGCTTCAGCGGGATTCTAACAGCCGTACTATAATCTGCCTGATTCGTTCGGCTGAAATAGTAATCTGCCACTGCTCGCGCACCCAGTTGGCCGTCTTCTGATAACTCCAGGTAGGCAGGTATTTTCTGCTCCGGGCCGCGGCCAGGTATTGGCCGACTTCCAATATCTTCTTGACCTGTTCGGGCGTTAATTTAACCGGTCTGGGCGGCTCGGACAAACCGGCCAGTTCTTTGGCCCGGTATGCCTTAAGCCAGGCATAGACCGAACGGGTGGAGCGGTTCAGTTCCTGGGCGATTTGGTCAACCTTGCGGAAGTGATGGGAGAGCCAGACGGCCTGGGCGCGTAATTTTACCCGGTGGTTTCCCTTGAGCGTCATCCGATTCATAAAGAAGGTCAGCCGGGCGCACTCGGCCTGTTCAAGATGTATAAAAAGCGGTCGTCTTGGCATCTTAATATCAAATCAGTTCTTCCTGATTCCGCAAATCAATATTTCCTGATTCGCAAGTCCATCTTTCCACTTATCCCCTAAAACCGGCATTTTTCAGCAGAAATCTCCCTATTTAACCGTGATTTTGCCCGGTATCCGGCCATTAGTTGCCCAAAGATAGGGATAAAAATTCCCTGGAACTGGTTAATCCCTATTATCTGAATTATCTTACTTAATACCAGACGTCGCAAATCCTGTCAAGGAATGTAGTAGAATGTTGCAAGGTATGACACAGTATGTCACTGGCCTATATCCCCACCCCCGGTGGGGGTGTAGATGACCCCTATCCAGGGTGTAGATGACCTCTACCCAGGGTGTAGATGACCCCCACCCAGGGTGAAGATTACCCCCACCCAGGGTGAAGATTACCCCCACCC